>JBBRRN010000015.1:0-16840 GCA_038200685.1 Nitrospirales bacterium | reverse complement strand
TTATCCGATGGTCGTAACCCTTGAAGATTGGTTTCTGATGGGACCCAAGCTGGTGAACGAAGTGAAAGACGATGTATCACGCAGAATGGAGAATGAAGGGATTCCTCTCGCATATCTGACTGACATGCCCTTTTCTGTTTGTTCAACTCATGAGTTTGAGCAGGCAGTGCAGGTGATGGATCACGTGGGAATTCTCACAGTCATGCAAGGCAAGGTTAATGACTCAAGGCAACAATGGACGCTCGCAGCCTTTTTAAGAAGTGGATTTCAAGAATATGCGAAACATACCCGTTTCCTCTTCCAAGAGGAATTTGATGCGATTGGAGTTAAGACGATTGGGGAATGGAACAGAGAGGGAGATTAGAGGGGTAAGCAGCACTGCTGTCAAAAAAATGCTCTTCTAAGGATTGAGTGTCAGGTATTGCAATCTAACATCGCTAAACGAAGAAACGCTTTAGCCCCCGTTTCCCACCGCGAAGCGTATTTTTACTCTGGAAGGTTGACGAGTTTTCTGGCGCGGCGGTATTCTGATGACCAGAATTATGGTCATTTCATGTTGTGAGGCGCGAGATGGCGAAAGCGTTGTCCTTGTCCGAGGTGAAGACGCGGTTGCCGGAGCTAGTTACTGGCGTGCAAGAGCGTGAGGAAGAGGTCGTGGTGACGAAGAATGGACGGCCTGCTGCAGTTCTGATCAATGTCGATAAGTATACGCGGCTGAAAGAGACGCTGGACGTGCTGAGCGATCCTGTCTTGATGAAACAGATTAACCGAAGTAAGTCATTCTATGGGACCGGCAGAAAAGGCCTCACCTTTGAGGATGTGTTTGGTGAGCCGTTCACCCCCGTGAAGAAACATCGCACTGCTTGAATCCCTTCCGCCCAGATATCCATCCGCATTGTGGCGGAAGTGATTTGCTCTCTCCTTCCTGACCTAAAACGTTTCATCAAGGCGGCTGTTCGTCGCATTGCGACCGACCCGGAGTGTGGGGAGTCACTTCTGCGCCAATTTGATGGCTTGTGGAAATATCGCGTGCGCCGTTTTCGGATCGTGTACACCATTGATCGCAAGAAGCGCGTGATTCGGCTGATGGCTGTCGGCCATCGCAGGCATGTGTATGAGGAATTGACGGTTCGACTGACGGGAAAAACGTAAATAAATCGAGGATAAGATGATATGCCAGGTCTTGCAGTCGAATATCGGAGCTCTCGCGGCGAACGATGTCCCATCGCGCAGGTAATCAGTTTCCTACTATTGGGCCGGTTTCGCTTTCGCCTTTTACCTTTTGCCATGCTCCACTTGCCGGGATGGCCTCTCTCGCCTTCTTGACAGGGTATTTCTCTCGGCCTAGGCTCGATCCGATCAATCGTCATGCTCATGAAGGTGCGTGTATGCCAGAGTTTCTTGTGCCAGGGGCTCAAGTGGAAGAGATCACCTCCAGGGTGATGCCGATTGAGGCGGTGTCGACCTCTACCACCGCGTTTGTAGGGACGACGTCACGGGGCCCTGCAAACAAACCGATTACAGTGACGAGTCAGGTAGGTTTCGAACGGACCTTTGGGCCGCTCTCAGCCTCGTTTGAGATGGGGTACGTGATCCGTGCCTTCTTCGCCAACGGAGGCCGAGAGGCGGTCATTGTGCGGGTAAAAGGTACCGGAGCTTTCCCCCGGGTCACTGAAGTGATTGGGTCAGTTAAGAAGAAAACAGGGCTCTATGCTCTTGAGA
Source organism: Nitrospirales bacterium (assembly GCA_038200685.1). Taxonomy (GTDB): domain Bacteria; phylum Nitrospirota; class Nitrospiria; order Nitrospirales; family Nitrospiraceae; genus Palsa-1315. Next base: position 15,118 of record JBBRRN010000015.1, on the reverse strand, counting down.
AGGTACAAAGGTTTGGCCTACTCTGTCTCCCGCCGGTCAAACCAGTGGGCGATACGCCTTGGTCCGTGTATCGAGCGGCGCTGAGGTATTGCAAGCAAAGACGTGCGCTGGTGATTGTGGATTCTCCGGCGTCCTGGGGTGCCGAGACATCTGGAGGAGTGAACAGTACGCTGACAGGGCTCACGCAGTCGCGCCTAGTGCTGACGATGGGCGCCGAAAATGCCGCACTCTACTTTCCTCGCCTCCTCCAAGCCGACCCTTTGCAGAACGGTCAGCCACGACTCACGGTGACGTGCGGTGTGATTGCGGGTGTGATGGCGCGGATCGATACGATCCACGGGGTGTGGAAGACTCCTGCGGGACTCGAGGCTACGCTGAATGATGTTCTGGGTTTACAACGTTTACTGAGCAAAGCTGAGAGTGATCGGCTCAATCCGGCCGGTGTCAATTCCTTACGGAACATAGATGGCCGGTATCTAGTATGGGGAGGACGCACGCTCTCGACGAACAGTGAATGGAGGTATGTCTCAGTCAGTCGACTGGCCCTCTTCATGGAGGCGAGCATTGAGAACGGTATTGCGTGGGCTTCACTCGAACCGAACGGAGAACCGCTATGGGCCAAGCTCCGAGTCGTGACCGAATCGTTTCTCCAGAATTTATGGAGGGAAGGTGCGTTGTTGGGAACTACGCCGGATGAGGCGTACTTTGTGAAATGTGACCGATCCACCATGACTCAAGGCGACATCGCGAAGGGCTTGATCGTTATGTTGGTTGGCTTTGCTCCACTGAAGCCTGCGGAATTTGTGCTTCTTCAGATCCAGATCAAGGCTGCCGTATCTGCATGACGCCGCTGTTCACTACTGACCCTCACCCTCGAGTTTGAGCGCAACAATCGGATAGTGCCTCGACCTGGTCTGGCAGTATGATGGCCCAACGATGAGGGAGGGGTTCATGCCGTCAGTTAATGCAGACCATGCGTGGGAGGCCGTGCTGAACCGCGATCGTCGCTGCGATGGCCGGTTCGTCTACGCGGTGTCCTCCACGAGAGTGTATTGCCGTCCCTCTTGTCCCTCTCGCCGCCCGACTCGGAGTCATGTGATGTTTTTCGACTCTCCGCAATTGGCAGAGTCAGCGGGATATCGCGCTTGTCTGCGCTGTCGGCCACAGTCGCCTGCCGGCTCCGAGGTAGAAGAACGGGTCGAACGAGCGCGATGCTATCTGGATGACCATGCGGACGAGCCCATCACGCTTCGACGCCTGGCTGCTCATGTCGGTCTCAGTCCGTTTCATCTGCAACGGACCTTCACACGCGTGGTCGGGCTCTCCCCGAAAGCGTACCAAGACGCCAAGAGGATGGAACGGTTTACCGCGTCACTGAAACGAGGGGAGACCGTAACGAACGCGACTTACGAGGCCGGGTTCGGCTCCAGCAGTGGTTTGTATGCACGAGTACATGAGACTCTCGGCATGACGCCTTCTGCATTTCGCTCCGGTGGAATGGAAGTCACGCTTCGCTATACCACCGTGCCGACGGTTGTCGGTTGCATGCTCGTGGCGGTCACGGAACGGGGTATTGCGGCCGTGAGTCTTGGAGAGACCGAGGTAGCATTGGTCGCATCGCTTCGCAGCGACTATCCGAAGGCGGTGCTTCGTCGAGATAGAAAAGGATTAGAGCAGCCTGTCTCTCGTCTTCTCCAGTGCCTCAACGGAAGCGCAGCCGTGGATCACCTCCCGTTGGACGTGAAGGCGACGGCCTTTCAACGCAAGGTGTGGCAGGCACTGCAAGAGATCCCCCGCGGACAGACCAGGTCCTATCAACAGATCGCACGAGCGATCGGACAGCCGACGGCAACTCGCGCCGTGGCTAGAGCCTGTGCGGGCAATCCCGTCGCGGTGGTCATTCCTTGTCATCGAGTCGTTCGAGGTAATGGACAGCTTGCGGGCTATCGCTGGGGCCTTGAGCGGAAGAAACGGCTCCTTGCACTGGAACGAACGTGAGTCGCAAGGCGTAGGCTGATCCTCCGCCTTTCCGTAACCAACTTTCTCCTTGTTATCCGCCACAATCCTCGCACCATTTTCAATGGGGGTTTCAGTGCTGCCATGCAGTAACCGATAAGTATGGAGATGAGTGTCAGGGGATTACTGGGAAGTGTAGGAGGCTAGGAAGCTGAACGCGGAGATTGATTTTGCGGGCGTATTTCGTGAGGTTCGGCTAGAGTCACATCAGCCCACAAGTCAGAGCGGAAATGACAGCAGCACCCGTTTCGCAGCGCATGGTGTCGGGCCTTTACACGTTGACACCTTCCTCGGAAACGGAGCAATCGTGGATTCCCTTTCATGCCTCAGACGCAGGTCGTCATCATCGGGGGAGGTTTCGGGGGCTTAACGGCCGCGCAATCGTTGCGTGATGTCGAAGTGGTGCTCATCGACCGTACCAACCATCATCTGTTTCAACCATTGCTCTACCAGGTAGCGACGTCCGCGTTGTCTCCCGGCGATATCGCGTGGCCGTTGCGCACGATCTTTCGTCGGTACCCGCATGTTCGCGTGGTCATGGATGAAGTCTTGTCCATCGATCGCACGGCGCGTCATATACGGTTGCGTGACAGCAGGCCGATTGCATTCGACGTTCTTATCCTGGCGCCTGGATCCCGGCACTCGTATTTTGGGCACGACGCGTGGGAGGAGTCTGCGCCAGGACTCAAGACCCTCGCCGATGCTGTCTACCTTCGCGAGAAGATGCTGCTGACATTTGAGGAGGCCGAACGCCGACGCATGACCATCGGCACAGGAGAGCGACTCACCTTCGTGATCGTGGGGGGGGGACCTACCGGTGTGGAATTGGCGGGTTCGATGGCTGAGATCGGACGGAAGGCTATGGGGCCTGATTTCCCGAACTTGGGCCTCGATGACCTCAATATTTTGCTCGTGGAAGGCGGCCCTCGCATTCTGCCAGGGTTTAGTCCAGACTTATCGGCGAAAGCGGAGGCTGCGCTCAAGCGCAAAGGCGTGACGGTCAAGGTCAACAGCCGGGTGAGTGAGATTCGCGCTGATGGCTTGACGATCGGGAGCGAATTCGTTCAATCCACGCATATCATCTGGGCGGCAGGCAATAAGGCGTCGCCGCTTCTGACGTCGCTCGGACTTCCCCTGGATGGGTCAGGTCGGATCAAGGTTCAACAGGATCTGACGATTCCAGAAGACCCCTGGATTTTTATCATCGGCGATGCCGCGCATTGTGCCGATCAGGCTGGGAACCCTCTGCCGGCAATCGCTCCCGTCGCCGTGCAGCAAGGCTGCTATATCGCGAGTCTCATTCGTCAGGCGACGGCGCCTGATCAGCGCCGGCCGTTTATCTACTCGGATCGAGGCATGCTGGCGACCATCGGACGTGCACAGGCTGTCGCACAGATGGGCTTCTTACGCCTATCCGGACTGCCTGCCTGGTTGCTCTGGTGTGTGGTGCACGTCTTTTTACTCATCGAGTTACGCAGTCGCGTGCGGGTGATGTCGGAATGGATCTGGTACTACCTCACCTTCAAGCCGGGCGCAAGAATCATCTATATGAAAACACGCCAGGCTACCGAAGAAGCGGAACGGCGCCGTCGCGCTCAGCGGGGTCTGACTCGAAAGACTGATGTGCCTCAGACAGAAAAGATTGAGAAACGGGCTGTGTAATATTTCTCGGCCACCGCGCCTACCTCTTCCATTTCACCCACCCATGCAGGAAGCCAGTGCTGTCAAGCCGTAGCGCTTCACTCCCTACGCCCACAGCTCCATTCTTCCCAGAATGTCACGCGCATGAATACTATAAGCTAGTGGATGTCTTTTTGAGCATTCTCAAGGAGAGTGCTTCTGAACTTTCGAGGAAGGCGGCTATCGACGCGTTGGGCTGCCGACTTGGTTCTTCAGCGGTCTGCTAATGGGCCATTGATCTCCCACTGGAATCCTCTTACTCTATAGCCGTGTGACCGAATCCGGTGGAGTGGAGTAGGTAGAAGGAGTGGCGTCGGTGGTCGACCTCAAGACGAATGCGCGACTCACGGTGGTGTTTGACAACTGGTTCGCCCGGTTGTTTGGCTCATCCCGTGAGAGAAATTATTGGATCCTCGATCATGACTCAGAATATCGGACCGCAATGGTGGGGACTCCGGATCGTCGGTATCTCTGGATCCTGTCCCGGATCCCTCAGCTGGGGGACTCCACCTATCAGCGTCTGGTCGAACGGGCCAGGCAGCTGGGGTACCCTGTGTCGGATCTCATCAAAGCTCGACGCGCTGCCTCATCGTGACTGATTGTCGCGTCTCGTCGCAGGCATCAATAGCCCACTCATCATGGAGAACACAGCATGGCTTTGACCACCTACAATCATGTGCCGGTTCCTTCATTCATGTATGGCACGGCATGGAAAAAAGAGGCGACGACCCAACTGGTGCAATTAGCCGTGGGGGCGGGCTTCACAGCCATCGATACGGCCAACCAACTGATCCATTACCAGGAAGCATTGGTGGGGGAGGCCCTACTGACTCTCGCGCAGCAAGGGGTCACGCGCGATCGCCTTTTTCTTCAAACCAAGTTTACGCCGACGAATGGCCAGGACCATCGCACCCCTTACGATGCCTCGGCCAATCTCACGACCCAAGTGACTCAGTCCTTCGACAGCTCGCTGGCCCACCTGCACACTGATTACCTCGACTCCTACGTCTTGCACGGGCCTTATCAACGGCAGGGATTGGGCGCTTCGGATTGGGAGGTCTGGGCCGCGATTGAAGGGCTCTATCGATCCGGGAAAACAAAAATGATTGGTATCAGCAACGTCACGGCTGAGCAACTCGCACAGCTCTGTGCCCGGGCGGCGGTGAAACCGATGATGATACAAAACCGCTGTTATGCTGCCCTTGGATGGGATAAAGAGGTGCGGGAGATCTGCCAGGCCCATGCGATCATCTATCAAGGCTTTTCACTGTTGACTGCGAATCAAGGAATCTTTGCTGAGCCAGCCATTCGGGCCATCGCCCAACGGCTAGGAACTGGTCTCGCGCAAGTCGTCTTTCGGTTTGCGATGCAAGTGGGGATGCTCCCGTTGACCGGCACGACGAACCCACAGCATATGAAAGAGGATCTCCAAGCTGAACAACTCACCCTCACCGCTGAAGACATGCAGGTGATCGAAACAATCGGAATGTGAACAAGCTGTTCCTCTGTATTCCAGCCACGAGACGGCGTGTCTCCCCATAGGATTGCGCATGGGTGCGATCAAGACGATTGCCTGATCCATGCCGGACTTTCCCCCGACTGCTGAATCAGCGGATCCGTGCGGACTGTAGTCTTCCCGGACGGTACCCAAGCCCGCTCACTGAGATAGGACCGCAGCGTTTCCAATGTTCCTGTCGGCGGACATCTTTCTCAAGACGCTGCTGTTCGACGGTGAGGAGTGGTGGACTGGCTAGTCCATCGACCGGCGATCCAGAACCGGTCGTGCCCAGATCACTCTCACAGGACTCCTGCCAGCCGATTGAGGCTCAGAATAGCCTGGCCAAAGAACAGGTGGAACGACTGGAGGTCATGCGGTGATATCTGGACGAAATGGGGGCCACGGTCGCCATAGAGGAGCCCGATCGGTCGGTTGCCGATGCGGATGGGGGCCAGGACGACAGACGAAGTTTGCCAAGTCGAGATGAACATCGGGTGGAGGGAATGAGGTTCCTCGATGGAGACATCTGAGACCAACAGTGGATCATGCCGTTTGAGTATCTGTAAGAATAGCGGGTGGTCTGTACTGAGCGATCTGGTGAAGCTGGACAGGTACTGAGTTGGTGCGTCTGCACCGACACCGACGAAGACTCGGCCGAGCAATTGGTCTGTATCGCCTGGATTCAATAGCGCCAGCGCCACCCGCGCGAAACCGCCGTAGTCATGCAGTGCGTTGACCAGGATCGAGAGCAGACTGTTGAGATCTTTCGCCGCCAGCAACGAGGTCTGAAACTTTTCAAGGGTTTCGAATGGATGTGCCTGGATCGGTGGAATAGTCTGGCTGGCTAGTTGATCACGAGGCGGCTGGACCTGGATTTTGTGTGTCGAAATGGCGGGAGTCAATACAGGAACAGAGGCCGATGCCTGGGCCAGGACAACCTCCATAATCCCGACGGAACGGGAGAGTTGACGGCCTTTATCGAAGGCGCGAGTTAATGCCTCCTGAAAGTTGCGCTCGGGCAGAGAGGTGCCTTGTTGGAGGGTGCGACGAATCCGGTCGGCAACGGCGGGCTTCGATGGATCAGCCATGGCGGACACGAGATCGTTCGCGCCCGCGACAAGTCCCACAAATATCTGCTGGGGGGTCTTCCATCGGGTTTCCACGACCGGCGTGGGCGCACCGATGAGATCTACCAAGCCTGTCGGCAGGATCCATGTCCGCGCCAAGGCCGTCGCAAAGCGGGTTTTCGGGACACCAAGAATGGCGGCTTCGGCGGCCGGTGTCCGTGCCTCAGCGAGTTGTTCAAATAGATCGGGTGTTTGATAGGCGATGACCAAGTCGGCGAACGAGTACAACAGAGCGGCGCTAAACAGCTGTCCCGGTTGAGGATAATTCATGGCTGCGCCGAGTTCGGCAGCGTGCGTCGACGCGAAGAGGGCCTTTGCGATCAATCGACTCAAGACCGGGCGACGATCCGGTTCTTGCTTCAAATGCTCCATCAATTGGGCTGTGGCGACGAGCGTGCGGACAGTGTCAAGCCCGAGCCAGGTCACCGCGTGGGTTACGGAGGTGATGGTTTGCTGTGGGCTGTAGGCAATCCCATTGGCGATTTGGAGTACTTTGCAGGTCAACCCGGGATCGCGACTGATGACCTGCGCGAGCGAGTCGGGGCTCGATGTGTCGCCGGTCATATTGAGAATTTTCTGACAGGTGGCCTGCAAGGCCGGGAGCGCATGAGCCTGCGGGTCGAAGAGGGGGCGCAGCGGAGGGGCACCAGTGCGCAAATGTCGCTATTGGCCTCAGAGCTCACGACCGGGCTCATGGATTGCGTCATTCTGCCTCCTGGGCAATGCGTGAGCAGGGCGTCTACACAGTCCGCCGGTTTTTAAAGTAACACCGAGCATGGACGTGTGGCTTGTCCGCGTCACGTAGGGCGGACTCTCGTGTCCGGGAACCTGTCGTTGTCCCTCTATCGGTCGAATGGGGGATGAAATTTAGCCGAAGCGGAGAATCATGGACTTCTGACCGCTTTGAAGTTGCTGGTGCTGTGAGGAGGAATGGTAAAGGAGATCAGGATGGGGCTGGTATTGGCCCAGCGCGATTTGCGAGGTCTCCCGGCGTTCAGCTGTTGTGGTGAATATTGAGATTTACGAAGGGAGTTCGATGAGCCGCAAGGTATAGAGGTATTGATACAGCCCCTTCTGCTCCATCAATTCAGCATGGGTGCCGGTTTCCACGAGGCGGCCTTTGTTGAAAACCAGGATCCGATCAGCCCGTTGGATGGTCGTCAAGCGGTGAGCAATCACAAAGGTCGTTCGTCCTTTCATGAGTTGCTCCAGTGCCTCCTGGACGAGTCGTTCGGACTCACCGTCCAGGGCGGAAGTGGCTTCATCTAACAATAAGATCCGTGGATTTTTCACGATGGCCCTGGCGATAGCGATGCGCTGCCGCTGTCCCCCCGACACATTGATTCCTTTTTCCCCCACAATGGTCTGATACTGGTCTGGGAAGCTCATGATGAAGTCGTGGGCATGTGCTGCGCGGCTCGCTGCGACCACCTCTTCCTGAGTCGCCTTCTCGTTTCCGTAGCGGATATTGTCGAGAATCGTCCCACCGAACAAGATCGTTTCTTGCGGAACCAGCGAGATCTGCCGATACCAACTATCCATCGTGACGTGGCGGAGATCCTGCCCATCAATGGTGATGGACCCTTCAGTCGGATCGTAGAAGCGATGGAGCAAGTTCATCACAGTCGTTTTTCCGGCCCCGGTGGGACCGACAATGGCGATGAGTTCGCCGGGCTTGGCTTCGAACGACACGTCGGTCAGGACCGGTCGGCGTGGATCGTACGCAAAGCCGATATGATCAGCCCTGATATGTCCTGAAATGGAGGACAGCGTCGTGGCGGTGGGGGAATCGCTCACCTCAGCGCGTGTGTCGAGAATTTCGAACACCCGTTGGGTAGCGCCTTGCGCCTCTCTGACCTGCGCGAACACGCGGGCAGCGGAACTGAAGGGGCCGATCAGGATTCCAGCAAAGAGGACGAATGCAAAGAGGTCGCCCGGCGACACGCTCCCGTCGATAACCTGCTGTCCCCCATACCACAATACCGCCGCTGCAGCGGAAAAGGTGAGGAGGCTGATGACGGGAATAAATACCGCCATAACGCCGGCCTTTCGCATCGTCAACGCCAAGGTCTGTTCAACTTGTACGACAAATCTGGTTTCTTCGCGCTGTGTTTGAACGAAAGACTTCACGACCCGGATACCGGAGATCACTTCCTCGATCAGGGTACTCATGGCAGCGGTGTGATCCTGAATCGAGGTCGAGAGAGATTTCAGTTTTCGTCCGAAGAATTTGGCCGCAAGAACGAGCAATGGGAGCAGAACGAGGATTAAGAGGCAGAGCTGCCAATTCATGATCAATAAGAACGTGATTCCTCCCACAAAAGTCACGAGCTGTTTCGCACCGTCGATCGGCGTTTCAGTCACGACCGATTGGATCACTGTCACATCGTTCATGAGCCGCGAAAGGAGCTCTCCCGTTCTCCGGCGAGCAAAGAAGCTCACCGATAAAGTATGCAGATGTCCAAAGAGGTGTCGGCGAAAGTCGGCAATGATGCGCTGCGAAATCCAAGCGGTCAGATAGCTATGGCCCATCGAGCAGAGCCCCTGCAGGACAACGAGCCCGAGAAGGATGAGGATCATGTCCGTCATTTTGGGCTGATTGCGCTGCACCGTAATGATGTCCCATAAGGTGCCGGCCAGCCGCAGCAGGGTCAGATTGATGGCAGCGACGCCCATGACCAGCAACCCGGCCAGCACCATGCGAGACAGGTAGGGCCTCAGGAATGGGAGAAATCGTGAGAAAGTAGACATGAAAGGCGATCTTAGCAGACTAGGAAAGAACTATGTTTGGTACGGGTGAACTTTGCTGGAGTACACGGATGGCACAACGGAGGAACGATGATGCAGGATGCTCAAGAAGGCTGGATTGTTCACCCGCCAACCCCTAGTGCGCCGAGGTGCGTCTTGTTTCAAGCAAGACTGCAGTGAGTCAAGATCAGCGGCGGCATGATTGAGGGTTCGCGAGAGTCTTAGCGGTGCGAGACTGCGTTGGCGAGATCTTTCAGGATTCTGTCAGAGGATACGGCTAAGGGACGCCAAGGAGAATGCGGGGGGCACTAGCGTGAGGCCTTTTCAACAGCTACAGTTCTATGACGGACTCGATCAGGTTCTTGTTGATGGCCACGAAATCCGAACGATCCTTTTCATTGATCACCACATCGGTGAGGCTGATAAAGAGGCGTTGTTCTTCGTTAATCGCATCGGACACACGATTACGCATCGGGGGAATGAGGAAGTCACCGACATAGGCGCAGTTGACAGTTCGGACGCAGATGCGAACTTTCTTGCCTTCGGGCACTGACCCCTCCTCCCCCGTCTCGGGTGAAGCTTAACTTTTACGACGTTCAAATTTTTGACGCCGGCGCAGCTTTTTATACTTGTGCTTGCGCATTTTTTTACGGCGTTTTTTCAGCACACTGGACATGCATGTCTCTCCTGAAAAGAGGCGAGTGTAGAATTTTTCAAGGCAAATTGCAAGCCCATCTACAGAACACATTGATCATGATTGTGACGAAGCTAAACACCCTAAGGGCTTCCGAGCGGTGTGTGTGGGCTCACGAGCGGCTTGACCTGCCGAATACTCGTTTCTATACTGCCACCAGCATGTTCCCATACAACGCTCCACGATTTTCCGTCTTATTCCTCCTCGGTGCGATGCTCTTGATCGGCGTCGGTTGCGGGGGGAAGACGATTCAACATCCCGAAGATCATGAACGGTACCTCCGTATTGATCAGGCGGTGGAATCGCTTCGCCAAGCGTATGTGAAGAAAGATTCGTCGGATCTGGCCTCGCTTATGATGTCCATTGATCAGCTCGATCGGCTGAGGGAAGAGGCCCAGGTCGATTTCGAGACGTTTAGTGCCATCGTGTTGGATTTTTCGATTGAACGCATCATGATCGAAGGGGACAACGTCGATGTGTTTGTGCATTGGCAGGGGCTGTGGAAAAAAGATCCGGACGATCCAGGGCTCCGGCAACGGGGCCATACGAAATTGCAGTGGGTCGGTACACAGTCGATTCTCTTGCGTGGGGTTCAGGGCGATGCTCCATTCGGTATAAAAGCGCGGCAGGTCACAATCGATCCCACAGGTTCTCCCAAGAAGAAGTAATCTATGCCGTCTCGTCGATCTCGGGCGCCGGTACAGGCCGATTTCCTTGTCATTGGAAGTGGTGTCGCGGGTCTTCGCGCGGCGTTGGAATTAAGCCGAACTGGCCGTGTCATTGTGCTGACGAAAGGGCATCCGCTTCAAAGTAGTTCAATCCATGCACAGGGCGGGGTGGCGGTGGCGATGAGTGAAGAAGACGACGTGGCCATCCATTTAACCGACACACTCAAGGCAGGGCATGGGCTCTGCCAAAAAGAAGCCGTGCGGGTTCTTGTGGAAGAAGGACCCGATCGGATTCAAGAGTTGATCGGATGGGGGGCCAAGTTCGACAAAGTCGGCGGCAAGTTCGCCTTCGCTCGTGAGGCTGCCCACAGCCGAAGCCGTATCCTACGCGCACGAGGGGACGCGACGGGGAACGAAATGGTGCGAGTGCTGATTGCGGAAGTAAACCGGCAGGAGCGTATTCAGCGATTGGATCATCATTTTACGGTGGATCTCGTTGTTGACGCCGGACGTTGCTGCGGGGCCGTTGTCTTGGATGAAGGATCAGGCCGCCAGTTTGTGCTGCCTGCTCGGGCGGTTGTCTTGACGACCGGCGGGGCCGGTCAGATCTATGCGCGGACGACGAATCCCTCCAACGCCACCGGTGATGGGATGGCGATGGCACTCAGGGCAGGCGCGGTGCTTCAAGATATGGAGTTCGTTCAATTCCACCCTACCGCATTATATTTACCATCGAGTCCGCCATTTTTGCTGTCGGAAGCGATGCGAGGCGAGGGTGCGCAGCTGCGCAACAATAAGGGGGCTCTCTTCATGCAGCGGTACCACCCCATGGGGGCGTTGGCGCCGAGAGACATCGTGTCGAGGGCAATCTTGGCAGAGATGGCAGCGACGAAAGCACGCCATGTCTATCTTGATGTGACCCATTTGGGGGCGGAGTTCGTGAAGCGGCGCTTCCCGACCATTTACGCAACCTGCCTTCGCTATGACATTGACATCACGGAGGAATGGATCCCTGTGTCTCCCAGTGCGCATTATATGATGGGTGGAGTTTTGACCGATCTCAATGGTGCGACGACGGTTCCAGGGCTCTTTGCTGCGGGGGAGGTGGCGTGTAGCGGGGTGCATGGAGCGAATCGCCTGGCCAGCAATTCCTTGCTCGAAGGATTGGTATTCGGTGCGCGCGCGGCTTCGGCAGCGGTGGCGTGTGCGGGGCGACGACAGAAGTCGACCACACTATTGTCCCAGGAGGCCACGCTCCAAGCAGGCCAATTTGGCACATTGGAGGATGCGGAAAAATTGCGAAGCTCCCTTAGGCGGACGATGTGGGGACAGGTGGGCGTCATTCGCTCGGGAGAATCGTTGATCCGTGCTTGTGCGCAATTATCACGGTGGGCCCAACTTGTCACCCAGCCGTTTGAAAACCGAGCCGCACTGGAAGTGAAAAATATGGTGCAAGTGGCGCAATGCGTGGCAGAAGCGGGGTTGTGGCGGGAGAATAGCGTCGGAGCCCATTACCGGTCTGATTTTCCAGAGACTAAGCGGGTTGGATGGCAACAACACAGTCGCCTGGTAAGTGGGGAAGTGACTACTGGGAGAACCTCCCGGAAATCGCGGGGGTTGCTGTTGTCTCTGGGAGGCCGTATCGACTGACTGGACGTTCCAGGATGACGCCATCACGGACGAGGAACGTGCGATAGTATCGGAGGACCTTCCGGACGTACTGTCTGGTTTCATCGAACGGGGGAAGGGCTTGATAATGGTCAACCGCATTCTCCCCGGCGTTGTAGGCCGCGAGAGCGAGCGGTAAGTTTCCATGGAAGCGATCGAGTAGTTGGCGTAAGTATTTCGTCCCTCCGCCCACATTATCATCCGGATCGTACATATCCCGCACATCCAGGCGCACGGCGGTTTGGGGCATCAGTTGCATCAGACCGATCGCGCCAGCGCGAGACACGGCTCGTGGATCAAAGTTTGATTCAGCTTTGATGACCGCTCGGATCAATGCGGGATGGAGTCTATGTTGGGAAGAATGCCGACGAATGACAGGCTCGAGTTCTTGCTCAGACAAGGCGGAGTGGAATTGGCTGGTTTCAATCTCGATTTTTCGGTAGCGCGAATCGGAAGGGACATTGGTGAGTGAGATCGAGCCGTTGGGTCCGATGAACTGGTAAATTTCTGCCGCAGTGGTTGGGATGGAACAGGCCAGCGATCCGATTCCTATGATGACCGTTGTGGTGAGTCCAATGGCTGCGTGTCGTTGGAGGAATGGCATGATAAGAGGAAAAGCCTTGTGCATGGTTGCAACGATAGCAGTTTGCTGCCAGGTGTCAAGAACCAGCAGATCTTATGCCTCGATATGGGCAATAAATAGTGTAGAAAAACAATGGGTTTTGTGATGGGTACGTGCGGCTAGGGTTCTAGAAAGCGCGTTCGGTTGGCTTTAAATAGGCTATGGATCTGCAGGGTGAGAAGTCCCGGGGCTCCCTTCCCTATCGGATGCCCGTCCACCATAGTGACCGGCATCACCTCCATGCTCGTGTTGGTGAGAAAACACTCATCCGCGCTATAGATTTCCGCAACTCCAAAATGTCCTTCATCTACGGGGATCTTCAATTCTTGCGCGAGGCTGAGCACAATGTCACGGGTGATCCCGTCCAATAGGCCGCACGCAAGTGCTGGAGTACAGAGCGTGCCTGCTTGGACGAAAAAGAGATTGCTGATGGTGCATTCCGTCAGATGCGATTCCCAATTGAGGAGGATGCTATCAAAGGCGCCTGCTGCGATGGCTTCCCGTTTGGCCAGGATATTGTTCAGAAAGTTTGTGGCCTTGATCTGAGGGGAAAGAGCGCTGGGCAGGTTCCGCCTCGTTTTGGCGACGATCAGGGTTACGCCGTGACGGTATTGTTCTGGTGAGGGAGGGCGAAGCGGTTTAGCCATGACCACTACGGTGGGAGTTGGACACAGGGCTGGATCAAGGCCGATGTCGCCGGTTCCTCGGGAGATGGTGATGCGAAGGTACGCATCAGTGTGTTCGTGGCCGACGTCGTTCCGTGTCATCGCTTCGTGGAGGAGTGCTGGCCATTGGTGTGCGGGGATGGGGATAGTCAGGCCGATTGCGTCTGCAGATCGTCGTAGCCGAACAAGATGTTGGTCACGCATGAAGATCCGTCTCCCGTAGGAGCGAATCGTTTCATAGACGCCGTCCCCATAGAGAAACCCATGATCGAAGACGGAAACGACGGCCTCCTCTTCTCTCACAAACCGATCATTGAGATAAATCCACATTGTTAGCCCACAGTATTCATGACGGTTCGTCGCGAAATCGCTGAGCCGCGTCGCGAGACCGGCGCGTGGAGCCGTGAGAACCCGATGCGTACTCGTGCAGTACGTTGAGGGTCCGAGGGGCGAGCCCGCTGGCCGAAGGCTCGTCGCAGCAGCGGATCGGTGATTGCAGCAGAAGCGCCCATGAGTAATGCGGGCTAGGCCTGTTGCAGCGCGCTGAAGAAGGCCTGGGCTTTCTGGAGCGTTTCCTCGTATTCCTTGGCCGGATCGGAGTCGGCGACGATTCCTGCACCGACCTGCAAGTATCCCTTCCCCGCACACCATACCAACGTTCGAATCACGATATTGAGGTCGAGGTTGCCGTTCCAGCCGATGTATCCAAACGATCCGGTGTAGGGGCCCCGGCGTACCGGCTCTAGTTCCTCGATAATCTCCATGCAGCGGATCTTTGGTACGCCTGTGATAGTGCCCCCTGGGAACAGCGCCCGAATCAGGTCGAAGGGAGTGGCATCCGGCTTCAAGACGCCGCTGATATGAGATACGATGTGGCTGACGTGGGAATACTGCTCGGTCGCCATGAATTCGTCAACCCGCACGCTGCCGAATCGGCAGACGCGGCCCAGGTCATTTCGCTCGAGATCGACGAGCATGAGGTGCTCCGCCCGTTCTTTTTCATTTGCAAGCAGTTCACCAATGAGGCGTTGATCGTCGTGAGGGTCAAGTCCGCGTGGCCTGGTTCCAGCAATCGGGCGTGTGTCTGCCTGCCCATTGTGCAAACGGACGAGCCGTTCGGGTGAAGAACTGATCAACGTGACATCATCGAAGTGCATGAGCCCTGAAAAGGGCGAGGGGTTTACGGCCTGGAGACATCGATAGAGTGTCTGTTCATAGGGTTGTCGATCTATTCTATCGTCGTAGGTGTTAGGAGGATCCAAGGTGAATCGGTGCGACAGGTTGGCTTGGTAGATATCTCCGGCTGCAATATATTCTTGGCAGTTCCGGACTTGATTGAGGTAGGCATCCCGCGTTTGGTCGGGATGAAAAGCTTTCTGATCGAAGGAGGGAAAATTCTTGAGGGGCACAGGCCTTCGGTTCAATCTGGCTTCCCACTCGGCCAGACGATCTATACCCTCGTGATAGAGTTTCTCTCGAGGCTCTCCCAAAAACCGTTCCATGGGTGGGGAAAAGATAAGCTGCAGACGATCGGTTTGATGATCAATGACGGTGACAATGTCATACAGACCGAATTGCAGATAGGGCAGCTGCAGATCGTCTTTGGCAAGGGATGGAAGTAGTTCGAATTCGCGCACGAGATCGTAGCTCAGGTAGCCGACCGCTCCGCCCCAAAAAGGGGGTAGGCCGGGAAGAGGGTCTATTGGGGGGTAGGTGAGGAGTCGGCAGAGGC
>JBBRRN010000014.1:0-16966 GCA_038200685.1 Nitrospirales bacterium | reverse complement strand
GTTGTCCCGCCCGATTCCACTGACGACACAGAGCGTGACCGTCCGATCGAGTCCGAACGGATTTCCCACAGCGAGCACCCACTGGCCGACGCGAACGTCAGACGAGTCTCCGAATCTCGCGCTTGGGAGTGGGTGGTCGGCAGTGACTTTGAGGATGGCTAAGTCTGTATCCAGGTCTTTGCCGACGACGTGTGCAATCAACTTGGACTTATCAGAAAAGCGGACCTCGATTTCTGTCGCGTCCCCGATGACATGGTTATTCGTGATGATGTGCCCTTCAGGGTCAATGATCACGCCAGTCCCTGATCCTGAGGCATTGGGGGCCCGCTCTTGACCAGGCTCTCGCCCCCGTCCCGGTCCGGAAAGGGGAAAGAGATTCACGACGGATGGTTTTGCTGATTCGGCCAGATCGGTGATGACTGTTTGAATCTCTTCCAGCAGGCGAAGACCCGGCCGTTCGGTAGATTTTGGTGCGGTTGGCTCAGCAGCGGCAAACGAGTGCATTGAGAGTACGGCTATGTATGCAAGGCTGATGACGACGTGTAACAGGTGAGTCATTCTGCCCCCCTTGGCAGAGTTGATTTATGCCGATGTGCCGTTCCGGGCATGAGTGAAATCAGAGGAGACCAGCGCAAGGTCTACCTGTAATCCGACCATGATCAGGATGTCGTCAGCGCGGAGGACCAGGGTATCATCCGGCGAGACGAGAAAGGGTCCGCGCAAAATTGTGACGAGGCGAACCGACGGAGGCAACGCGACCTCAGCCAGTCTCTTCCCGATGACTGGTGACCCTCGGATAATGGTGAGCCGTTCGATGGCCGCTGTGCGAAGACTCAGGTCCTGTTGTAGCGTCAAGAGTTCATGGTGAATCGTTTCCAGCTTGAGCTCGCGAATTTGACTATCGACGTTGAGCAACGTCTGTTTCAGTTGCTGAATACGATCGCCAGCCTGACCGAGGACATGTCCCAATTGATTGGATGATGGAGGCGACTCTGGGGTGAGCGGAGATCGTTTCGCAGAAAGTGCGACAGAAAGTGCGACAATGTGGCGCCCGAGGTCGCCGTGCCCTTGTTCAATCTGGTTCAAAAGGTTCGACGCGTGGTGATGCAACCGGAGAATCTGGACTTTGCGGTTAGCTCGTTCGGAAAGCGCGAGGACGGTCTCATAGATTGCGCTACCGGTGATCGAGAGTTCCTGCTGGATTCGGCCAAGGAGTTCGAATGACATACGTCAAAAACCTGTCATGTCCGATAAGAATGATTATGTCAACTCATGGATTTATCTCAACCCGCTTACCCACACTACCCTCGTAGCGTAAAGATTTCAATGGACAGATGTTCGCGGCAGACAGAGATTACTCCAATGCGTTGAGGCTTCCTGTTGCTCTGGCTAGATTCACGCGAGCGGCGTTCATTTGAAATAAAGCCTCCACCAGGTTTTCGCGAGCTCGAGCCACAGCGGTTAACCCATTAGTCAGCTCGAAATGACTTGAGGCTGTAATCACGGTGTAGCGTTCACGCGCCAGATCGAGCTCCTTCGATGCCGCTCGCATGCCGGCCTGCGCCATATTCACTTGGTCCTTTGCGGCAATCACGCCGGCCATCGCATCGTGCACTTCCATTTTGACATGGTTCAAGATGGATGGAAGACGGAATGCCTCTTGCCTCAATTGGCTTCGGGATTCAGCGATACGGCATTCTCGTTGTCCTCCATCGAAAATTGGCACTTGGAGCAACAGCGCCATATTGTACGTGTCCAGAGTGTTGTTCCAGCGATTTCCAATGAGGCCATAGTCCCCTTGCGCCACTAACGACGGCAACCGTTCGCCGGTGATAGAGGAATAGGTCAATTCTGTGGCGCGTACGCGTGTCACTTGAGCCATCACCTCCGGCCGCTGTTTCAAGGCATCTTCGACGGCGACCTGAACAGCTGGTCCGTCAAGCACGTCGGTGCGAAATTCATCGCGCAATGACAGCGGTGTTTCATAGGGAAGCGCCAACAAATTAAGCAGGTTCAGTTTGGCACGCTCAACGGAATAGTATGCGACTGACGTCTGCTGCCTCTCGCTGGCAAGTTGGGCGTCGAGCCGGGCAAGGTCGAGACCAGTCGCGACACCTGCGCGTTGTCGCTGCTTGATGAGCCCGAGTAGATCGTTCATGACTTGCTGGTTGGCTTCATGCATCTTCACCATGCCCATGGCCTTCAAGCCCTCCATGTATGTGAGCGCCACGCTCGCCATCGTGTCGAGCTTTCGACTCTCGGACTCCGCTTCACTGACGTGGAGCATTTCGCTCGAGGCGCGCCAACGTTGGATCAAACTGACACTGAAGAGGTTTTGAGACGCACTCACTCGCACGTCGAAAATACTGAACGGATCGGATCTGACAGGGTCGAGTCCGAAGGTTCCACGAAACTGAGTTTGCCTAGTTTGACGGGCGGTCGCTGAGAGATTGGGAAGCATCGCACCTAATTGGGTGTGCACTTGCCCGCGGGCTGCTTCGATCCGCTCACGGTACAGGAGCACATCGGGATTGTTGTCGACTGCTGCAGTCAAGGCATCGCGCAAGGTCAACGTCAGCGGCTGGAGTGGAGGTGACTGTGTGGTAAGGCTGCTCGCCCCTCCTCCAAGAGCATCCTCAGTTTGACAGATTATCCCCAGACTTAACAAGGTCATTATAGCAATAGGCACACCAAGATATGCATTGTAGATCAATTGCTTGCTCATCTCTCTCTGAGGCTTTCCTTCACTGATTTCAGTAAGGGGCTCAGGAGATATTCGATCACGCGGCGCTGGCCGGTCTTGATCTCAACTGTGACAGCCATACCTGGCGATAGATGGACCTGCCTCCCCTCCACCTGGATTGTGGCCCGGTCCATGCTGACCCTGGTGGGATACACAAGCCCGACCTTTTCAATCGGCGCAGCATCGTCGGACACACTCAACACTTTCCCTGGAATTGTGCCGTACAGCGTGAAGGGAAAGGTCTCAACCTTAATCTCCACGATCTGGCCGTTTTGCACAAACCCGACATCCTTGTTCTCGACTTGAGCCGCCACCTCAACAGGATGGTCCTGCGGCACGACGATGAGTAGATCCTGAGCTGGGGTGACGACTCCACCTACCGTATGGACCGCCAACTGCTGCACAACGCCATCGATCGGAGCCGTCAATCGTTGAAGGTCAGCCTTCTGTCCGGCTTTCGTGACATCTTGCACCAAGGATGAGGCCTTCGTTTCCAATAGAGATAATTCTGCCTGTTTCGTCTGTTGAAACTCGGAGATGAGCGCTCGGTAATTGGTATCTGCTTCTGACAGCGCAGCCTGGTCCTGATGCAGTTTCTTACGTTGCCCGGCAAGCTCTTGAGTCTTGTCTATCCGTTGCTGTTCCGCTTGAAGGAAGTCCAGCTTGGTCGCCGCATCGTGTTCCAGTAGTTTCTTGAACGCATCGGCACGTTCTGCCTCCATGGGTACCGTCGCTTCGAGTCGTTGGATATTCTCTATCGTTTGCTCGAGCGCAGCCTTTCGTTGATCGATCAAAAGTTTAGAGGCCCCGTCTCGGGCCAGTTACTCCGCAAGTTGATCACGAAGCAGCTGGCGTTGCAGGAGGACATGTTGGGGATCGCCATCGGCAGGGGCCTTGAACGTTGATTGGCCGGCAATGAGGGCGCGTAAGCGAGCCGCGTCAATCTTCGCCGCCTGGTATTCATTCGTGGCTTGGTGTTGGTCGGCTCGGTTCTGTGTGGAGTCAAGCTCAATCAGCACCTCTCCCCGCTTGACGATCTGCCCATCCTGCACGTGAATGGCGGTGATCACACCAGCTTCATACGACTGAATCACTTTGGAGTAGCCGCTGGGAATAATCTTGCCTTGTGCCGTCGCCACTATGTCGACCCATCCCAACGTCGCCCATAAGACGCCGCTCCCAAATACAGCGATGATCGTCCAGAGGATGGCGCGGCCGATCGGTGAGGGTGGCGCCTGTTGAATTTCCAGCACAGCAGGAAGAAACTCCGTCGAGCACCCGCCAGGGATTGAGCCGAATGCTTGACAGTGCTCAGCCTGCCAAGCCGCCTTCCAGACTGTCCAATGACGTGAGAGTGCGTCGAATGCCATGCGTGTTCCTCCACCCCGCTATCCCGTCACCGGTACAGGGCCGTCCTGATGTCGGTGGAGGCGAGCATAGAACCCCTGCATATGCAGCAACTCTTCATGCGACCCATGCTCGACAATCTCACCCTTGTCCACCACATAAATCCGATGCGCTGGCCGCACCGTACTCAGCCGATGGGCGATGATGAAGACGGTACGCCCCTGACTAATCTGCGCCATGTTCTGCTGAATGATAGCCTCAGATTCATAGTCCAACGCGCTCGTGGCTTCATCGAAGATCAGGATGCGCGGGTTCGCGACCAACGCTCTGGCAATGGCGACCCGTTGGCGTTGCCCACCGGACAGCGAGCAGCCGTGCTCGCCCACCATCGTGTCGTAGGCTTCCGGTAATTCAAGAATGAATTCGTGCGCCCCGGCCAGCTTGGACGCCCGGATCACTTGCTCCATCGCCAACCCAGGATCGGTCAGCGCAATGTTGTCGCGCACGGAACAATTGAAGAGAAAGTTTTCTTGGAGCACCACCCCCACCTGTCGGCGGAGCCAGGCCGGATCCACCTGCGCGAGGTCGACACCATCCACGAGAATACGACCGCGCTCCGGCACATAGAGCCGTTGAACCAACTTGGCAATCGTGCTCTTGCCGGACCCGGACCGCCCGACAAGTCCAATCACCTGACCTGGTGTGACGGAGAACGACACCTTGCGTAAGACTTCTGTACCATCAGGCCGATAGCGAAAGGTCACATCCTCGAACACGACGTGTCCATTGACTTGGGGAAGAGTGGTTCGATTGGGATTGTAGGAAGGTTCCGGCTGGGTGTTGAGCACGTCCCCCAGTCGTTGAACCGAAATGCCGACCTGCTGGAACTCTTGCCAGAGATTCACAAGACGAAGCAGCGGTCCCGTCACCTGAGCTTACAACATATTGAACGCAATCAATTGCCCGATGGTCAGATCCCCTTCGATCACACGATAGGCGCCCATCCACAGCACGGCAACCGTCGTCACCTTCTGAATAAATGTCCCTGTCTGACCCGCGACGGTCATCAAGCTGGTGGCGCGAAAACTCGCCCGTACATAGCCCGCCAGTTGTTCTTCCCACTTGCGCAACAACGGCGGCTCGACGGCTAAGGCCTTC
Organism: Nitrospirales bacterium; assembly: GCA_038200685.1. GTDB lineage: Bacteria > Nitrospirota > Nitrospiria > Nitrospirales > Nitrospiraceae > Palsa-1315. The sequence continues at coordinate 11,718 of JBBRRN010000014.1, read as the reverse complement.
ACCGTTTGAATGCCGCTGATCGCTTCCACGAGGAAGGATTGATTGTCTGCGCCACGATTGAACTTCTCGTGCAAGCGTGCGCGGATCGCCGGGGTAATAGAGATCGAGAGCAGCGCGTAGAGCGGCAAGGATGCCATGACGACGACCGTGAGAATCGGACTGTAGAACCACATGACGGCGAGAAACACGACCGTGAATACGACATCGAGCACGACCGTCACAGAATGACTCGTGAGGAACTGTCGGATATGTTCCAGCTCACGTACCCGCGCGACCGTGTCCCCCACCCGTCTCGCCTCGAAATAGGCCAAAGGGAGCGCCAAGACATGGCGGAACAACTGTGCGCCCAAGCCGACATCGATGCGGTTCGTCGTATGGGAAAAAAGATACGTGCGGAGTCCTCCCAAGATCGCATCAAACAGCGCCAGCGCGATCATGCCAATGGCGAGGACGTGCAACGTCGTGAAGCCTTTATGTACGAGCACCTTGTCGATGACCACTTGCGTAAAGAGTGGCGTCAGTAGGGCAAACAACTGCAAAAAGAACGACGCGACCAGCACCTCGCCAAGGAGCATGCGATACTTCACGATGGCGGGAATGAACCAGGTGAAATCGAACTTCAGATCTTGCAGACGCAGATTGGCCCGCTTTGTGAACAACAGTAATTGCCCCGTCCAAGCCGACTCAAACTGTTCACGCGACAGAACGAGCGGACGCGCCTCGACAGGATCCTGAACGAGAGCTTTCTCCCCTTCAATCTTTGCCAGTACGACATAGCGCCCGTCCATTCGTTTCGCGATGGCGGGAAACGAGGTTCCAGCGAGTTTCTCCCAGTGCGTTTTGCGCAGTCCGGCCTTGAGACCAAGATTTTTGGCAGCACGGAGGAGATCTGTATCGGAGAGTGGCTGGCCCGACTGGGCAAACTGATGGCGCAACTGAGAACCATCGGCAGGCAGGTCGTAAAAACGAGCCAGAATTAACAGGCAAATCAGGCCTGTATCCGTGACTTCCGTGACGGCCGATGGTGGTGCTGAATCAGCAGGAGGAGAAATCCTCCCTATATCGGCGGGCATGCGTCATCTTAGAGGAGTCCAAACTGACTGCCAAACAATTTCGCTGATCGCGCACAATAAAGTCTATTCATCGATCCTTCGGACTTCTCTTCGCTCTTTCCCGTTGTACCCGTGCATTTCACATTGCCAGTGAAGTTGCTCTAACCGCCCGTTCAGCAAGGCCGCAGTGAGTAAAGATGTGACATGTACGCTGTTCCGCACGTGTAGCCTCTAAGCGATGTGAGAACGCCGCTGGTGGATTTTCTAACAACCTGTTAGTCCCAACGAGCGGTAAATCATATGCCATACCTACTGCGTGACTTAGAACTCAGGAGGAAGAAAAACCGGGCGAACATTCGACAGGCGAAAGACTCACACCAGGTCCCGACAGGTCCGTTCTTACGTGGCGGTGCGGCTGATTGGAATGCCGCGCTCTTTACTTGTCCTCACGCTGAATCTTTATGGCCATGGCTCGAATGCGAGACTCTGAGCCGTCGGCATTGATGGTGACGGTGGCAGAATCGATGGTCGCATAGATCATGGCCCGACCTCCTGCCATGGATGACACGCGGCTTACTTCCTGCTGATCGCATCGGATGAGATAGATGACCGGAATCTCCCCCGTGTCGTCGTCGAGTTCGAACATTGGTCCGCAGATAGGCTTGCCCACCGCGTCATTTCCTTCCCATTGTCCCATCAGCTTCAGTCTTCCTTTGAGTACAACAGCATGACGCTGAAACGCGCTAGGATTGGACAGGACTTGCTGAACCGACGTCATCACATCGGCGGCCAGGCTCTGGAGGCTGGCTCCAAAGAGCACAAGGAGTATCACTCCATATCGAATCTTGGTTTTGGGTTCCCTTATCATGGCGCGACACCTACGCGTTCGGCTTCGGCTGACGCGCATCACGCATGCTGACCAAGACTTGTTGAGTCTGCTGATGCAAACGCGCACCACATCCACGCACATCGCCACGCGGGTGACGAGGGCGCCCTCCAATCCTTTTGGAGCCGCCTGGCCATCCTTCGCCGTCTTGGCGATGGCAGCGAGCAGCGTCGGCTCAATGAAGCCGAAATCCACATAGGCAATCCCCTGCGCGACGCCGACGTTGGTATAGTTCGTCGCCCGCGGATGGGCCGACGACTCGCTGGGCTTCAGGCAGACATTCAAGGCGATGGGCTGGTCTTTCGATTCGCTCACGTTCGTTGACTTCTTACATGATAGATACGCATTTGGGCCATAAATAAAAGGACACACATAATGAAGAATATGCCTTGTCAGCAAATTCTAGAGATGGCCATCCTTCGAAGCCGGGCAACAAGATGCCAGTGATTCGGCATGGCACAATAGTCCCAGACTCGGATGGGGTTTCCGAGTGTCCAGCCTTGCGGTTTGCTCGCTCCCCTCCTACAATACCCCTCCCTGCGGAACTTCCATGCCCTTTACAAGTCGCCGTTTCACCGTGCCATGGGTTAACTCGTAATGAGTGAAGAGGCATGATGCTATTGAAGGAATGGTGGCGATGGTTTAAACGGCAAAGCCGGCTCAATAAAATTGTTATCGTTGGATTTTTATCCTCCTTGGTGCTGTTTCTCATTCCTGTGGTGGTGTCCTGGTTCAAGCCGACCCCTATCCATGTCGGGGTTGCCTTTTATTCCTACGAGCGTGCCTTTACCCTGGAGGGAAACACCAAGGCCTATTTTTATGAAAATCGGAACTTGGTGTCCGATTGCAGTCTCCGTCGTATCGAGCAGCCATTGCCGAAAGGCCGAGTCAAGACCCCTAATCCACAATCCTGGGTCGTGGTCAAGTTCCTGATTGAGAATGTCTCGGACCACCGCCTTACCAATCTCCGTCTAGACATCAAATCCCCTCTCTTGCGCCCTAGCACCACACTATTTACGACCGCGAACGTGGAGGCCACAGGGATATGGGATACGGCGACGAAGGATGTTCCAGGCATGTATGCGATGACGATTCCGGTTATCGAACCGACGGTCTCAGCCGTGGTGAGCCTGAAGACGCCTATCGACGAGACCATGCGCCAGGTTATTTATGTGGACCATAGCCGGATGACGGTTCAGGTACTCCATTTGTCAGCAGACCAGTTCGGAACGTTTCCCCTCAAAGTCGCTCGCCTCAACGCCATGAAGATTTTGAATCGGGAAAGTGTCCTGCGAGTCGGCGACGAAACGTTCGCCAATGAAAAGATGGAAGTGACGATGCTCCACTCCGACGAACCCGATCTGAAGGATGAAGCCATCTCGTATCAGATTCTTTCAGCAGCACACATATGCCCTGAGGGAACAGCCGGCGACTGGTAGAGTTCTCCTTCAAGGTTTCTCCGTGCTACACTGCGGTATGTCTACTCAGCCACTCATGGAAGGACCTGTGTCCCCGCTCCGACTGTTGCCGGCCTATTTAGGCACAAGTGCGATCGGCGAGGCGATTCAGACGGAGCGGGGGTGTCGGATGCTGTGGCTCGAAATCCTCGTGAATGATCGGCTCGATCTTGCTCCCTGGCAGTCTGAGCCAGCGGTTCAGGTGGCGTATCGAACAGCGTGCCGATGGTACACACGGTACCGACGCCTCATTACCTTTCTTGGCGACCGAGCGCCACTTCCTGTCGATTCGGGACCTATTGACGATCGGGACTATCGCACCTTTGCCGAGGCCCTCTCTTTTGTCTACGCTCACCGCTGATCACGTTATTGCCCTCCTCAAGGAGTACACCAGGCAGACTGGTGCGACTGTCGATATCTTACTCGTGGGGGCGCTTGCGCTCCAGGCTTACGGGTATCAAGATCGGTTGACACGCGATGTGGATGCGGAAGTGATCGGTTCAGTCGAAGCGTTGGCAGGATTCTTCAGCCGGCACCAGCTCCCGGCAGACCTCACTGAAAACTTCTCTGGGTGGTCCATTGTGGCGATGCCGCCAGGGTATCGTGAGCGTGCGACCGATCTTGTTCACCAGGCTCAATTGCGAGTGAAACTGCTGGCGCCCGTCGATTTCATTATCTCGAAGCTGCGTCGCGGGACCGATCTGGATCTCGATGATGCAAGCTTTGTGGCCACTCGATTTGGAATCACTACAGGTCATATTCGACACGCAGCCGAGGCGGCTGTCACTGCCTCTCCACAAGATACCGCGCTCTTTCTTTTTCGGAAGACAGTGGACCTCTTTTGCCAAAGTCTTCCACCTGTCAAACCATAATCACTACGTTCGATCGCGTTACTGATGGTGCACACCCAAAAGTGCGTTGCCCTCTGGCAGGCAGGCTCAAGGCGAGGAAACTTCAGTGTTACCGTTCGTAGTGAGCTTGCTGAAATATGAACGGCAGCATACGCATGATTTGCCGATAGGCTCTGTATTTTTCTCAAGTCGACGTGCGGCACGACGCGAAGGCAGTTGACACTTGGAGGAGTTTAGGACTACACAGCACCTATGGCTATTCATCCTCTCGCAGGACACCCCGTACCGGCATCGATGCTGCTTGATACAGTGAAGTTGATTGCGGCCTACACTTCTGAGAGGCCCGATGTCATGGTTCGTGATCAGCGCGTTGCCTTTGGTACATCAGGGCATCGGGGCTCTGCCTTCAAGCATAGTTTTAACGAATGGCATATCCTGGCCATTACGCAGGCGATCTGTGAGTATCGGGTTAACCAGGGTACAGTTGGACCACTTTATCTCGGCAAGGATACCCACGCACTCTCCGAACCAGCTTGTGTAAGCGCGATTGAGGTGTTGGCAGCGAACGGCATTGAGGTCATGATTGATCAGGATGGTGGGTACACCCCCACTCCGGTCGTCTCTCATGCGATCCTTTCCTATAATCGAGGGAGAACATCGGGGTTCGCCGATGGCATCGTCATTACTCCCTCCCACAACCCGCCTGAGGACGGCGGCATCAAGTACAACCCACCACAGGGTGGGCCGGCTGATACCGCAGTCACGAAATGGATTGAAGATCGAGCGAACGCCCTCCTTGCGACTCATCTGCAAGGTGTGAAGCGCCTGTCGTACGATCAGGCTCGCCGTGCAAGCACGACCCACCTGCATGATTTCCTCGGCGCCTATATCGGCGACCTCGCAGAGGTCATTGATATGGATATGCTTCGAGCAGCCGGGCTGAAGCTCGGCATTGACCCGCTCGGCGGGTCTAGTGTGGCCTACTGGGAACCGATCGCAGAGCGATACGGCTTGAATATCGAGATTGTGAATCCTTCCGTCGATCCGACCTTCCGCTTCATGCCACTGGATCACGACGGCAAAATTCGCATGGACTGTTCCTCGCCTTATGCGATGAAAAATCTGATTGCGCTGAAAGATCGCTTCGATGTCGCCTGTGGTAACGATGCTGATAGTGACCGTCACGGGATCGTGACCCGCACTGCCGGCCTGATGAATCCCAATCACTACCTCGCCGTTTCGATCTCCTACCTTTTTGCTCACCGTCCAGGTTGGGGGTCTAACGCAGGAATCGGGAAGACGCTGGTGAGTAGCAGCCTTATCGACCGTGTGGCCACAAGGCTTATGCGCAGGCTTGTCGAAGTGCCGGTTGGTTTTAAATGGCTTGTGAGCGGGCTACTCGACGGATCGCTCGGTTTCGGCGGGGAAGAAAGCGCGGGGGCCTCGTTCCTTCGCCGAGATGGATTGGTCTGGACGACGGACAAGGATGGCATCATCATGGATCTTCTCGCTGCGGAAATGATGGCCAAGACCGGTCGTGATCCAGGCGAACTGTACCGAGAACTGACCAGCGAACTCGGAGAGCCAGTGTACGAGCGGATCGATGCAGCCGCGACGCCGGAGCAGAAAGGTATCCTGGCGAAGCTCTCTTCGGATCAGGTACAGGGAACAGAATTGGCCGGCGACAGAATTGTCGCAAAACTGACAACTGCTCCTGGCAATGGCGCAGCGATTGGTGGGCTGAAAGTTGTGACCGATCAAGGCTGGTTCGCCGCACGCCCTTCTGGCACTGAAGACGTATATAAGCTCTATGCGGAAAGTTTCAAAGGGAAGGACCATCTCAAGCGAATTCAAGAGGAAGCGCAGGCGCTGATCAGCAACGCGCTGGCGTCAAACACATGATCGTAATGGCCATCCCCTATTTTGCTGGATAGGAGTACACGAAAGGATCGCCGGAAAAGAAGCGTAGAGGGGTCAGCCTCAGACGACCTATACATCTGCGTGATAGGAGCTACGGACGAGCGGGCCTGACTCGACGTGGGTGAAACCCAGCGCCATCCCCTCCTCTTTCAATACAGCAAACTCGTTTGGGTGGTAGAAGCGCGCAACAGGCAGATGCTCTCTGGTGGGTTGGAGATATTGGCCGATGGTCATGATGTCGCAGTCGACGGCGCGGAGATCGCGCATGACTTCTCGGGCCTCTTCCATAGTTTCTCCCATTCCGAGGATCAGTCCAGATTTAGTGCGCATACCCCATTGCTTCGCCTTGCCGAGCAGCTCGATCGATCGTTGATACTTTCCTTGCGGCCTGATTGCTGGAAACAGCCGCCGGACGGTTTCAATGTTGTGATTGAGAATCTCCGGCTTCTCGGCACAGACCGTCCCAAGAGCTGTCTCATTGCCTTCAAAATCTGGAATCAAGATTTCAATCGTGCAGTCCGGGCTAAGCTGTCTGGTCTGGCGAATCGTTTCGGCAAAGATCGCCGCGCCGCCATCTTCCAATTCGTCCCGGTTCACCGACGTGATCACAACATGCCTCAGGCTTAACACTTGGACTGCCTCTGCAACGCGACGTGGTTCTTCATGATCGACCGCCAGCGGTCTGCCTGTCTCGACTGAACAGTAGTGGCAACGCCTGGTGCAGATGTCGCCCAGAATGAGAAATGTTGCAGTGCGTCCGTTCCAACATTCCCATCGATTCGGGCAGCGCGCTTCCTCGCAAATGGTATGGAGCTTGAGCCGGTCCATCGTCTGCTTGATGTCGAGATAATCGGGACCGGTCTTCGCTTGGACTTTGAACCAGGACGGGAGCTGCCGTGTCGTGCTGACGGCCGATGGCTGATGGCCGATTGTCAAAGAGGAATCAGTAATGGGGTTGCTCAATTGATTGAGTGGGATAAAGCTCATGACAATGACTATGTGTTGCGATGACCTGGGAGAAATATATTCATAAGTTTTGCCATTAACCCAACTGGTTCTGATTCTGCCGCAGGGTCCGGATACTCGACCCAGAGTTCTTGTGAGCCAAGATAGATTCCGTTTCGAAAACTCATTTGCGAGCGAAGTTGTCGATAGCCCTCAGACTGCAAGGTGTGAATAAGCACCTGCAATGCGCCATCTTGCGTCGAGTGTGGCTCGGTCTCTCGTAACACCGTTTCATAGCGAAGGATGGCTCGGTATCCGCGCTCTACTCGTTCGAACACCACGGGCCGATTGAAGCCTCGTTCCCGGGAATCGAACCCAGCCAACTGGTATTTGTCGAGGTGTTCCTCCATACCGGATACCGATTGAAGCTCGCTACTCCATGGCACGGAAGACGGCGAGAAGATCGCTCAAGGCTATGGTCTTATTCTTGAGAACGGCACGTTCAGCGCCGATTGCATCGCGCGTCTTGGCATCGACAGCACCGTCCTTCAAGCACGATGCACCCAAAGCCAAGATGCGGTCGCACTCTTGCACGAGCTTGTGCTTCACGACTGGATTGACAGCCAGAATCTCCATCAGTTGCCGTCTGGTCTCCATCATGTGTCCTTGCAGCTCGGAATCCGGATAGCTCTTACGAGCGACGTCATCAAAGCAGCGGTCAAGGTATTGAGCCAGGAATACGTACAGGCGAACCAGTGCAGCGGCAACATCGATCTGCTCTTTAACGGAGGTAGCCATAATGCATACGCCTCCTTTCATCGGTAACGGAATTAAATAAAGTTCTTTACATCGCTATCTTCGACCTGAAAATCGTATCGTTCCACTTCTGCCGTGGGCCGCCCCAATGGATACAGGTGTTATGGATGGCGTGAACGGTCCTATCGACGTTAGAGACCGCGAGTGCTTTGCCGGTCTCACCTCTTTGACGATCCCTTGACCCGGCTTCACCTCGATAACGCTCGCCAGCTGTACGAACGCTCCTATTGCCCGTCCCACTCTTTCGTGTCTTCAGTTATGTTTTTGTAAACGGGTTCTTAATCTTGCTCAGCAAGCTCTCGATCGGTGGAACTCCTGTTGCAGCGCCGGTGACTCCAGCAATAATCCTCTGTGCAATCTCCCGGAAGGCCGCCGATTGTGGAGACGCCGGATCGGCCACTACGATCGGGGTGCCCGAGTCGCCGCCGTCGCGAATCGCCGGATCGATTGGGATGCGACCGAGGAACGGAATCCCCAATTTTGCGGCAGCCCGCTCCCCTCCACCGTGCGAAAATATTTCTGTCCGCTCGCCGCAGTGGCCGCAGAGAAAGTAGCTCATGTTCTCCACAATACCAAGGAGCGGCACATTCACTTTTTGAAACATCATCATGCCCTTGCGGACATCGTGCAGGGCGACTTCTTGTGGCGTTGTGACAGTAACGGCGCCGGTCAGTGGAACCAACTGGGTCAGGGTCAGCTGCGCGTCTCCAGTACCGGGTGGCAGATCGATGAGTAAATAATCCAGCTCACCCCACAACACATCGCGGAAGAGTTGTTGAATAGCGGTATGGACCATAGGACCTCGCCAGACTACAGCCGTATCTTCCGGCACGAAGAAGCCCATGGAGATCAGCTTGACGCCGTGACTTTCAGCTGGAGCGATCTTACCGTCTTTCTGTTCCGGGGGCTTGGTCACACCCATCATCATGGGAATGTTGGGGCCATAGATATCCGCATCGAGCAGCCCGACCTTGGCGCCGGTTAAGGCCATAGCCACAGCAAGGTTGACGGAGACCGTAGATTTGCCAACCCCGCCTTTGCCGCTGCTGACGGCAATGACATATTTGACGCCAGGAATAAGATTGTCTTTCCCGTGACCAGTCTGGGGTCCAGTGGGTTGCTCATCAGCCATGAATCGCTCCTCCTCTATATGCTCAATCAAAATAGACCTGGCTTTCAAGCCAGCACTTCATCATAAGCGAAGGGCAGGCAGAAAGAAAATGGGCCTATTGTGCGATGAGCGATAGCACAATGGGGGAACAAGGAGAAGGAAGAGCCAACCGTCCGTCTGGAGAGTCGATAGTGAAGCGATTACCCGACGGTGGGGTCGTTGCGGCGAAGATTGCTCGTGAGCCCGATGAGCGAGAGCGTGTAAATGATCCATTTCGACGGGTCGAAGTTGTACCACTGTGGTCCGTTACGATAATCGCGCGCATACGTGTGATGAAAATTGTGATACCCCTCGCCAAAGCTGACGAAGGAGACTAACCAACTATCGCGGCTGCTATCTTTCTTACTGTAGGGCTGTGCTCCCACCATGTGACAGAGTGAGTTGATTGTGAAGGTGGAATTCAGCACCATGAACATCCGGAAGAGACCACCTAAGAGGAATCCGCTGATGCCGCCTTGCCAGCCTCCGTTCCACACACCAAGAACAAAAGGAATCAGAAGTCCTGTGACCACGATCGGCCAGTAGTAGCGATCTTGCCACATCACGACAGGGTCGCGGCGCAGACGGACCTCGTATTTGTCCTTGCGATGGATACTATTGTAAAAGAGCCAGCCACAGTGACTGTGCCAGAATCCCATGCTCGCGTTATAGGGATCTTCTTCTTCATCGGTCTTGGCATGGTGGCGGATATGGTCGCTGCCCCACTTGAGGGCAGAATTTTGCAGCGCCCAACCGCCGGCGACGAGGATACTGGCTTTGACCCAGTTCGGACATTCGAAGCTCTGATGCGACACTAACCGATGATAGCCGACGGTGATACCCATGCCTGTGACGATGTACATGACCAAGAACAGGCCCCAATCGAAGAGGCTGAACCCATAATAGTAACCATAGAGGGGAATGCCGATGATTGAGGCGGCTACGATGGCGCAAAACAGTGCGAAGTTTACGAGAGAAAACGGGGCCCTAGCTGGTGTAGCTTCAGTTGTTGTCGCGAGCATTACCTCTCCTTATATGCACAACAGGCGTATCTTTCGTTATCGTTGGGCCACCCAGAGGAAGGATAAAACCGGTGTGATGCAGCATACCTAAATTACAGGAATGTTTCAAGTGAATGCTCACAGTGTATACTAATGGGGCTCTACCGAGCTCTTGGCAGTGAGGTATCGATGCAGGAAATTTCACCCCCCCTCGAACCGATCGTGCGCCGTATTGGTGAACAACTCGCTCGTCTTTCTGCCGGTCGAACTCCGACCCTCTTCGAGGGGCGCTGGTGGTCGCACCGGGCGCTCAATCTGGCCATGCAGGATAGCCGATTCAAAGCACAGCTCTTCCGATTTATCGATGTCCTGCCTTCGATCACAGAAGACGAGCGGGTCGTCACGCTGGCACGCGAGTACGTGGGCGATGGAGACACGGCCCTCTTCGGCACTCATTGGGGGCTCAAAGCTCTTTCCGCCACAAGCATAGGGGCTCGGCTCAGCGGCAAAGCAATCAGAAGCCAGGTTGAACATATGGCGCGAACCTTTATTGCCGGAGCAACCGTCGAGGAAGCGGTGCCGCGGTTGACTGATCTGTGGCAGCATGGGCGAGCCTGGTCGGTCGACTTATTGGGTGAGGCCACCATCAGCGATCGTGAGGCTGACCGGTACCGCGATCACTGTATGGAATCCCTGACACTGCTTGCGCGCGAGGCGGTGTTGTGGCAGTCCTTTCCCTTACTGGAGCGAGATCATCTCGGGCCGATACCACGGGTCCAACTCTCCCTTAAAATCTCCGCCCTCTCTCCACATCTCGACCCAATCGATCCGGAAGGGAGCTACCGGTCGGTGGCATCGCGGCTTCGACCTATTCTCGATCTAGCCATGCGTCTCCCCGCGTCGTTAATCTTCGATATGGAACAAGCCGATACAAAAACCTTATTGGTGAAGATCTTCCTCCGGCTCTTCGCGGAGCCATCCTACAAAAATTATCCCTATGCGGGCCTCGCGTTACAGGCCTACCATCGGGAGACCGCACGAGACATCGAGACGCTCCTCACCTGGGTGCGCCGGCGCGGGGCGCCCATTACCATTCGGCTGGTCAAAGGAGCCTACTGGGATTCGGACACGATTCGCTATCGGCAACGAGGCTGGCCGGTTCCTCTCTTTGAGCACAAGGTGGAGACGGATGCGAACTATGAGTTGCTGGCGTCCCTCTTGTTATCCCAGTCATCGCTCATTCGACCAGCCTTCGGCACACACAATCTCCGTACATTGGCGTACATCGAGGCGGTTGCAGAATCGCTCAAGCTTTCCCCTGAAACTTGGGAATATCAGATGATCTTCGGCATGGCCGAACCTTTTCAATATGCCGTGATCCAGCAGGGTCGCCGATTACGACTCTACACTCCTATGGGCGAACTGCTTCCAGGCATGGGCTATCTCGTACGGAGGTTGCTGGAAAATACCTCAAATGAATCATTTCTCCGCAAGGAGTATGTGGAGTCTCACCCGTTGAATAGACTGCTGGCTCCACCCGTTCTTGAGGAACCTCCTCGGACGCAGCCCCCGGCATCCCCTGCCGCCGTGATACAGGAGTTCAGAAATGAACCGCAGCGGGACTTTTCACAAATTGATAG
>JBBRRN010000013.1:0-17134 GCA_038200685.1 Nitrospirales bacterium | reverse complement strand
TATCGGGAGTTCTACAAAAAGTAGGGGAGGGATGGCCGGTCGGGAACTTCCTACGCCAAAGACATCTCCGGGGGTACCCAACTACGCCTTGCCCGCTCGAATCCTGTAAACTCGGCCGCGGAGGCCTCAAACAGTACAGGCTTCGCCCTTGCAGTTCAGGAGCAAGGGCGCGGGCTGTGACGAGTTGTGTTTTCCACCCCCTCCGATGATAGGGCGTAGGAATTCCCGACCGTCCATCCGAGATGGAACGTGCGGAGAACGAAACGGTTCTTCTGATAAGCGCCTCGGCATTTGTTTTCTTTCGTGCACACCAACACAATTAGCTCACACCCCATGCTCTCACCATTTACGAGAAAAGCTTCTGCTAATTTTCATTCCTGCAATTGAGATCTTTCCCACGCAACACGCTAATGACTCAATTCTCGTAGCTTAGCGTGTTTTAAATGGTTGTCCCTCTTAAATTCCGATGTTAGGCTGCAATCGTCGTGGTTGAATTGGGGCCAACAAAATGAAGAAGCCCTCTCGCAAGAAGCCAAGCCTATGCGTACATTGTCAGCATTTGGTACTGGCTGCGTTTCCCTTAGGCAGCGCCAAGGAGACAACCTATCGTCCCGGATTCAATCGCCAGCAATTTATGCCCCACCCTCCAGTCGTCGCTGCGACTCATTTTGATTACTACGAGCAATGCCTATTAAAATTTGCCGCCTATCATGAGGGGCGTTACCTGCCTAAGTGGCCGCCCGCTCAGAGCATGGGTTCTCGAACACACAAGGCTATTGAGTATTACCTGAGATTGGGGTGCCACGCGATGACCGGGAAATTGCCCAATGCTTTAGAGAAGGCTTTAGGTACGGGGATTCTCCCTTGCGGAAATTATCATCCAAGGTGGAGGACCGAATGAAGCGTGGCTATCAAGAGATCATCCAACACATCCGGGCGACTACGACACGAATTCTTGCGGTTGAGCGACGATACAGATACGTGCAGGGAGGTTCAGGGCAGGTCGAAGGAGTCATTGATGCCGTCATCGAACAACATGACGGCATTGTTGCCTTAAAGGAATGGAAAACTTCTAGTGGGGTCAAGCGTGAGCGCGCGCGACAATACCAACTTCAGGCCAGAGTTGGGGCAATGGCGATGGCGGTTCAGGGTTCTATGCCAATTCAGTTGATTGAGATCGTTCCGATTTTACGTCCAGAAAAAACGATCTCAATGCGTTATGACAAAAGTGTTGTCGATGAAAGTTGCCAAATGCTGGAACAAGTGTTCAAAGATCTTCGGGATAGGAATTACGAGCCCAAGAAAGGGAAGCATTGTGACCAGTGCGATTTTAAACCTGAGTGCCCGGCGTGGGCTTAGACATTTCAAGAATCATCTGATTAAGTAACTTCAGAAGAGTTCCTCTGGGTTGAGTCCAGAAAGGCGTATAGCACAATCAATCTAGAGCGTGCCAGGTTTCTGTAGCTCTGTAGGGGGAGAGCGCCGCCAGGAGGCGGCACCGTTCTCATTCAAGGACAGCCGATCGGCACAAATCCAGGCCCAAACAGCTTCGACAGCGTGACGTATCGCGCATTGTCGTAGAAGGAATAACTCGCGCCCCGCTGATTTCTTCCCGAAAGATCTCCGCCATACGAGGGATCTGTCCCGTAAAAGAACCCGCCGCGGGTTTTCTGGACGAGGTGGATCCACTCTCCATATAGGGAGCAGACTTCAGCTCGAATGGACCCGGACGAGGCGATGCTGGCGTGCCAATCTTTGGCCCAATCAGGGACGGTCTGTCCCCCGCCGGTCATACCGGTCTGATTGTATTCGGCGTATGGAGGAACATCGTAGTGAGGAGCCGCTGCCACGGTGGGGCGATAGGTTGGCATATTTTCGAGAGAGGGGACGACCGACAATTCCTTCAGCGTCATCAGTTTGCAGCCTGGCATGTCCTTGTTGGTGTAGAGGGAGCTCCCATCGGCTTGGGAGCATTCTCGCATCAGGAATGGGTCAAATGGGATCGTGGTATCGGCTAATACCGACGTTGAGGAGAGGATAAGGGTCGCCGCGGCGACCATGAGAAGATGGGCAGGTTGCATAAAGTGCCTCCCCCGAGATGGTGAAATAGACAGGGTCTGTTTCATCGGTCACCTGTCCGAACTCGTATTCACCGATGGTGTTGACAAGCTATTCTGCCAGAGCCAAAGCTGTCTATGCATCTTTCGAGGGGGGTCTTGTTACCGGCATGGGGCGTCGCAAGATGGCTCAGATAGCCGATTGGTCTGGATTTTCGGTTCGACAATATAAAGGATGCGTATTCCAAACTTATTGGAATGAGATGTACTTTGGTCAGTTGTTCCAAAGAGAGGAAGGGCCCGGCGAGAGGCCCCGTATCCTCGATGTCTTTGCTGAGCGGATGTCGACTCGGTGATTCTCCTGCAGCACATTTCGGAGCATCGTGATCAGAGGTGGCGGGGGTCCTATCAAGGCGTAGACCATGGCCTGTCTCGCTCGATCATCTCATGAACTTATTATTGCGAAGCAGCTTCCGTTGAACTAGCATCTTTGCCTTGTTCCCTTCTTATTGCTAGGGTATTCTCCGGCTTGAACCCTAAAACGTGAAGCGTGAGAGGTTCGAGAAGTTTTCCTCGCAGGCCCCCCCCTCACTCTTCACGTCTGAATAATTTCCATTATGACCGACTACGGTGTGCTCGCAAATCTGCTCGTCATCTTCACGGCGTCGATCGCCGTCGTCTTTGTATTCCATCAGTTCAGACTTCCCTCGATCGCTGGATTCTTGGTTGCCGGCGCGCTCATCGGGCCCTATGGGTTGAATCTCATTTCTGACATCGAAACGGTTCGAGCCTTGGCGGAGATCGGGATTGTGCTGCTTCTTTTCACCATCGGTATCGAATTCTCATTGGGGCATAGTTTCCATGCGCCGCCTCATGTTTTTGGCTGCGCCGATCCAGGTTGGCGGTGTGCTGTGCATCGCGTGGCTCGGGGCGATGCTTGCAGGACTGTCTTGGCAGCAGGGAGTTTTCTGGGGATTTCTTTTCTCATTGAGCAGCACAGCGATTGTGTTAAAGACCTTGGCAGAACGAGGAGACAGCGACTCCATTCATGGCCGAGCCACGATCGGCATTCTCGTCTTTCAGGATTTGGCCGTCGTTCCCATGATGTTGTTGACGCCGATTCTTGGAGGCCAATCGGATGGAAGTGCGCTGGCGATTCTGCTCACATTGGGGGAGTCGGTTCTCGTCGTGGCGCTCGTCATTGCCGCATCCTGGTACCTGGTTCCCAAGGTGTTGGGACATATCGTTCGTAGCCGCAGCCGCGAGTTGTTCTTGCTGACGATCATTGTCTCCTGCCTCGGCATCGCGTGGCTCAGTTCACTCGGCGGTCTCTCGTTGGCGCTGGGCGCCTTCATCGCCGGATTGGTCATTTCCGAATCGGAGTACAGCCATCAGGCCATGGCCGAAGTGCTGCCGTTTCGCGACAGTTTCAACAGTCTTTTCTTCGTGTCGATCGGTATCCTCATGGATTGGCGGGTATTATTTTCGCATCCGTTGCCAGTCGCCGGACTACTTGCCGCGGTTCTGTTGGTGAAGTTTGTCGCCGGCGCTGGAGCCGTCCTGTTGGCGGAAGTCCCCCTCCGTTCGGCGATTATGGTGGGCATCGCCCTGGCCCAGGTCGGAGAGTTCAGCTTCTTGTTGGCGCAGCAAGGGCAGGAAAGCGGTTTCTTGCGGGGCGATCCGTATCAGATTTTTCTCGCGGTTTCGGTGCTTTCCATGATCGTGACCCCTTTTCTCATGCAGTGGTCGCCACATTTGGCCCGCCGTGCAGAAGCGTGGCAACGGCTTCGTCATTGGTTGCCGAGTCGTACCACGGCGCACGTCTTGCGCACTGAAGGAAAGCAGATTCGGATGAAGGACCACGTCATTATTGTGGGGTATGGGTTGAATGGAAGGAATCTCGCCCGCGTCCTCGGTGAGACGGAGATTCCGTATCTCGCGTTGGATCTCGACGGCGACATCGTCAGCCGCGAGGCGAAACACGGAGTGCCTGTCTATTATGGCGATGGTACGAATCCGAATGTGCTGCGGCACATGAAAGTTGAGGATGCGAAGGTGTTGGTGGTCGCCATTTCTGATCCGTTTATCACGAGGCGAGCTGTGCAGGTTGCCAAAGGACTCAACCCCAAACTCCATGTCGTCGTGCGGACTCGCTATCTGCGCGAATTGGAGGAGCTGCATCAACTCGGCGCGGATGATGTGGTGCCGGAGGAATTCGAAACATCCATTGAGATTTTTTCTTTAGTGCTCCAGACCTATAAACTGCCACAGAGTTTTGTGATGCAGATGGTTACACAAGTTCGCCATGAGGGGTACGCCTTGCTTCGCCGAAGCGAATTGCCGGAACTTGAGCATCATCTTCGTGGCGGGACCTTGGCTGATGCGGCAGTCGAAACCTGTCGCATCGACGACGATTCGCCAGTGCACGGAAAGACGTTGGCTGAAATTGCTCTTCCCTCACGCACTGGCGCTTCGGTGATCGCTTGGACCCATGCTGGAGTGACGCAAGCCAATCCGTCGGAGAATACTCGACTGATGGCAGGCGATATTGTGGTGTTACTCGGTTCGCGCGTTCAGATTCGGCAGGCGATGGAGCTATTGGTGCAGATTGGTACGAAATGACCTCTGAGGGCCGTGTACGTTTAACTCTTCCAGCGAAGTGTGACCCGTTCTTTGAGCGGATGGTCGAGTGGTTGCCCAGTTTGCACCGATACGAGGTGTGCGGCTTTCAACTTGTAGTACCACTTCGCCGGCGTATCGGCGTCGTCGATGAGAATCAAGGCAGGTTTGTAACGTAATCCTACCGCCTGGCGCTCCATCGCCTCCCGATCCTGTGTCATGAAAATATTGGCGAAGTAGCGAAAGATGGTCTTGGAAAATGGAACCCAGCTGAGACAATTCCACGCTGCGGTAAAATCGATGCGGCATTGCTGGTCACCGATCGGCGTGACCGTGGCGCGGCTTGAGACGAAGAGGGATCCGCACTGGACGAATTCAAACCGCTGGTTGGGCAGCACAAAGTCGATGGTCGTCGTCAGCGGCCCTCCGTAGAACAGGTTCAGAAGCTTGTACGGCCCGCTGTTTTTCGAGGGAGCGTGCGGCACCATGCGGAAACCACCGGGAAGCGGTTCAAAGATCTTGGCTTTTTCATGGATACTTGCCTGGCTCCGCCACCAGGAGCTTTGATGCACAAAGGGGCCGTGAGCCGGGTCCATCAAGCCGACGATACCATCGTCGATGGCGCAATCCAACAAGGTCGAGATGTGAATCATCCGATAAGGGGATGAGGGCAGCGGCAGTGGCGGCACGTCCGGGATGATCTGATTCGGTCGTTGAGGGTCGGGAATGAACACCCACACATAGCCGTCCTGTTCACGGCAGGCATAAGTGGTGATGCCGATTTTATCGGGTTGAATGGGTGAGCTGTCGACGAGCGCCGGAATCCCCTGACAACGGCCTGCCTGATTGAATTGCCAACCATGGTAGGCACATTCGACACAGTCGCCGTTCATTTTACCAAACGATAACGGCATTCCTCGATGGGGACAAATGTCGCGCATAGCCGCGACGGCGCCGTGCGAAGTTTTGCAGACGAGGATGGGGAAGCCCAACAGGACCGTCCCTTTGAGGCTGCCGGGAGCGAGTTCGCTGCTTAAGCACGCAGGATACCAAAAGCCAAGGAGCGGTGCGCTCCTGGTCGGTTTGATCTCGGTGATGAGGTCACTGTTCATCGACAGAGGAAGGAGGACGTGAGAGGATCAGTCTGGACTGCAGTAGCTTGATTGTGAATATAACGAGTGGGTGGTAGAACGTCAAGCCAACTGGCCTCAAGCTACATCTTCACCCGCCCAACCCCGAGCGCGCCGAGACGGCGCTTGTCCCAGGCGAGCACTCTGTCAGCAAGAACGGCACCTGGCCGCTCTTTCCCTCTTCCTTGACAAGAAAAAGAAACGGAGACTATAGTTAATTTTGAATCGAAATGGCCAAACCCATGCGGTGGATCTGGCAAGAAAGAGGGCGTTATGACAACTGCACAGATGGACCCAGCAGTCACATTGGACAACCTACGGGCCTCCAAGCCTGACAAGGTGACGATCGTGTTGTTGAGCGGCGACATGGACCGCGCGATGGCGGCGTTCATCATTGCCACTGGGGCTGCTGCCATGGGAATGCAGGTCACTGTCTTTTTCACCTTCTGGGGTCTCAATACGATTCGCCGAAGCGGCGCATCCAGCTCTGCCAAGGACTGGTTGCGCCAGATGTTCGGTCTATTGAACAAAGGGGGGGCGGATAGCCTTCCCCTCTCGCGGTTCCATATGTGGGGCCTGGGCACAAAGATGATGCAAAAGGTCATGAAGCAGAACCGGATGCCGGGTGTGCCTGAACTCATGGAAACAGCGCTGGACCTCGGTGTTCACTTTATTGCTTGCACGACGACCATGGGCTTGATGGGCATTACGAAGGATACCCTGATCGAGGGTATCGATCAGTTCGCGGGGGTGACCACCTATCTTGCTGAAGCCAAGCAAGGTAGCGTGAATCTGTTTATTTAAGGTCGAGGCTAAGGCTACACGAAGCCTCAACCTCAGACGTCAGGGAGTTGTGAATGCCACATGCTGATGTGAAGCTCGATACACTCGGGTACTTTTGTCCGATGCCGATTATCATGACCTTGAAGAAGATGAAGGAACTGACGCTGGGCCAGGTTCTTGAAGTCGTTTCCGACGACGAAGGCATCAAAAAGGATATGCCTGCCTGGTGCGACACGACTGGCCATCAGATGGTCGGTCTCGAAGAAGAACAGACGAAGTCGGGAACGATCTATAAAGCGTTTGTGAGAAAGACAAAGTAACCGTTCAGACAGGGACTGTGCGGAGAGAAGCCGGAGGGATGATAATCAGACCTCCGGCTTCTTTGTTTTCATTCTTGTGATGGGGCACAACGTGGATCGACTCGTCGAGTGTGTGCCGAACTTCAGTGAGGGACGAAACCAGGCAACAGTGCGGGCACTGGTGCTGGCTGTGGAATCGGTGCAAGGGGTTTGGCTGTTGGACCGGACGATGGATCGAGATCACCATCGCTCTGTTCTCAGCTTTGCCGGCGAACCGGACGCCGTTGCTGAAGCGGTTTTTCGCGCTATTCGCGTAGCGACCGATCTCATCGATCTCCGGAAGCACAAGGGCGTCCATCCGAGGGTGGGGGCTACGGATGTTGTGCCCTTCGTGCCGTTGCGCGGTGCGACGATGCAGGATTGTATCCATCTGGCAAAGCGGTTAGGGCAACGGGTAGGAACAGAACTTGAGATTCCGGTATTTTTCTACGAACAAGCGGCTCCGCACCGTGATCATGCCCCGCTCGAATCGGTCCGCCGGGGAGGACTTCAAGGTCTCGCGTTTCGCATGGCTTCCGATCCGGACTGGAAACCGGACTGTGGCCCCCATCAACTTCATAAGACAGCCGGTGCCGTGGTGATCGGTGCGCGACCGCCCTTGATTGCCTTTAATGTTAATCTCCGCTCGACGGACCTGGGGCTTGCCCGATCCATCGCAAAAGACATTCGCCAATCGAACGGAGGGTTGCCTCATCTCAAAGCGATCGGCGTGGAGTTGGCCAGTCGAAAGATGGTTCAGGTGGCCATGAATCTCACCGATTACATCATCACACCGCTCCATGTCGCGTTTGAGGCGGTTCGAGCCCGCGCAGCTGAGAAAGGTGTGGTAGTAGCGGAGAGCGAAGTGATCGGGCTTGTACCCCAAGCTGCGCTGCTTCAGGCAGCTGGGCATAGCCTGGCGCTCGAACAGTTCGACTCGACGCAGGTGCTGGAAGCGAGATTGGAGACTCGGCTATTCGGTGAGTCAGCGCGACGGGGTCCGTCTCGTGAACAGGAGCCGGCTGATGTGCACGCACAACCCCTCGCAGATTTTTTGGATGCAGTAGCCGAGTCGACCCCGATTCCGGCTGGTGGCACGGCCGCAGCGTTAGTGGGCGCTCTCGCGGCCTCGCTGGGGATGATGGGGGCGCGCTTGAGTCGGCAACAAGGCGTGGAGCATCGGTTGAGTGAAGTTGGGCGACGGCTTCGCGATCTGATGCAGGCTGACGGCGAAGCCTATCAGCGATTTATTCAGGCCACGAAGCTGGCGAAGACAGACCGGACTCGCCCTGCCGCCTTGTCGTCTTCGCTTCATCTGGCAACGGAGATTCCCCTCGAGATTGCCGAACAAGCGACGGAGGCTGGAGTGCTTCTTCATGCCTGCTCGGCAGGGGTCAAGCCACGCGTTCAGTCTGATCTTGCCGTTGGACTGATACTGGCAATTGCCGCAGCCGACGCGGGGCGTCATACGGTCGAAGAAAATATAAAAATTCAGCACAATCAAATACTTAAGTCATCACTTGTCGATCGGATTCAGCAAATGACAATCCGTCTTGAGGAACTCAGGAGCCTATGTTACATTACGCCCCTTAGTCAGGATCGGGCTGGCACGGGGAAAAAACCTGTACAGGCATCGCCTGGGAAAGTACACAGACGGGAAGAATGGAAATCAAAGTCTTCAATAATAACGTCGAGAAAGCTCTCAAAGTTGCCAAGAAGAAGCTCGCGGGTGAAGGACTCTTCCGGGAACTGAAGCGACGGCGTTTTTACGAAAAGCCAAGTGTCAGGAAGAAAGCCAAGGAGCGCGAGGCACAGCGGCGGCGTCAAAAGTGGTTGTCGAAGCGTAAGCCAGAGTAAGTATCCTTCAAGAGCTTGTCCGTTCGCTTGATCGCAGTTCTCCCAAGGCCTTCAGATCTCTCCCTCATCCATGCGCCAGGACCAGATCACTGCTGCGCTTCGAATCGTGAAACGCGAGATTCGGCAGTGGGAGGAGCCGGTTCTCGGCGTAGTGGCCCGCGAGTCGAACCGAGACCCCTTCCGCATCCTCATATCGTGCCTGCTCAGCCTTCGAACCAAAGACAAGACGACATCTGAAGCCAGTGGCAGGCTGTTCGCGTTGGCACATCAGCCTGCCGCCATGTTGACTCTCTCGCTCCGGAAGATCGAGCATGCCATCTATCCCGTCGGATTCTACCGGACAAAAGCGAAGTCTATCCATGCCATTTGCCGTCGCCTTCTGGAGGTGTACGGAGGGAGGGTTCCCGATTCCATCGAGGAGCTGGTTACGCTGTCGGGGGTTGGTCGGAAGACGGCGAACTTGGTGGTGACGGTAGGTTATGGCAAGCCTGGTATTTGCGTGGATATTCACGTGCATCGGATCAGCAATCGCTGGGGCTACGTGAGAACGAAGACACCGGAGGAAACTGAACAGGCGCTACGCAGGAAGTTGCCGGCACCGCATTGGATGACCTTCAATGATTTGCTTGTTCCCTACGGGCAGAACCTCTGCCAACCAGTCTCGCCCTTCTGCAGCCAGTGCAAGCTCACTGAATACTGCCATCGGGTCGGGGTAAAGAAGTCACGTTAGGGGTAAGGGGGCAAGCTCGGTGCGCAGGATGTTCAAAAAGTTCGTTCAGCAAGGACGCAGCGAGTGAAGATCCGGAAGCGTACCCTCTGGGGTACGTTGAGGATCTGAACGATGCGAGAACGAAGCTGGCGGAATTTTTCAGCATCCTGCTAAATGAACAGCGTCGTTTCCGCTCCTGCTGTAAGGGAGATGATTGCCGGCAATCCCATAACCTCGTCGACGTTCCTTTCGACATCGGCGCTGTCGACCCCCATGTATTCCAGGCCGGCACTGCAGGCGATCAGACGAAACTTCCCGACCTGTTTGGCGTCCTGAAACATTTCAGAAATCTTCGGCACCTTCTTTTCTTTCAACAGCCGCGTCACTTCGTCGGCTGAGGCGGCATACTCAGGGGGAAAGTCTACCTGATCGATCTTTCCCTCGGCCAGCTTCTTGATCGTCCAGAACAAGAGGATCACCATCACGTCTTTTCCCATCGCCGCGGCGGTGAGTCCAAGGGTCGCAACCTGGTGCAGAGTGTCGTAGGTGGCGTGATGGGCGAAGATGACGAACTTGGGTTGGGCCTGCATAGCTGGTCACTACTCCTTTGTGATGCGTGTCTTGACGCTGTTCACATATTCGGCAATGGCCGCATCGACTTCGCCCATGGTCATGGGGCGATCATGCGTTTCACTTTCATCCACAAGATACGTCTCGTGCTCTTTTTCCTGCCGGAGGACCACGGAATTATCCGGCGTCACCTCAATCAGCATGAACCACTCGCGCGCCCCCTGCGTGATGACAACTTCCTTGCCCAGGCCTTTCTTCGTCATCTCGATATGCAGATCATCGGACGCGCTGACGATAGAGGGAGAGGTCAGGAGTCCCAGGCTCAGGCTTGCGACCCCTAGTAACGTGCTGATCCGACGTGTGAAAGGCGAATGACTCCACATCGCAGGGGAGTATAGCCGGTTGAGAAACATGCCGTAAACACTCACTGAGACTTGGTTGTTGGCTTGAGTGCCCCCAGGTCGCATGCTAGGATGCCCGGCGCATGGATGATTTATTAGCCACAGTGCAACAATGGATTCCCGTCGATGTGCTCATTGGCCTCACCGTAGCATCGGCCATCGGCTTCGTTGGTTCCCTGATTGCGATCCCGATGATTCTGGTCCGCTTACCAGCCGACTATTTTGACACGCGTACTCCACGCCATTGGATGAAAGACCATCATCCGGCGTTGCGCCTCTCCGGGCTGATCGCCAAGAACCTCGTCGGGATTGTATTCCTCTTGGCCGGTTTTGCCATGCTTTTCTTGCCGGGACAGGGCCTCCTCACGATGTTGATCGGGATCTCACTCATGGATTTCCCTGGCAAGCGTCAGCTAGAGGCGAAAATGGTCGGCCAGCCGACTCTGCTGAGTGTCATTAATGGCATGCGCCGTAAGTTCGATAAGCCGCCGCTGACACTGGCTCCTAGTCCGTAACTCTTATCACCCCCATGCCGACCACCGAGTCCAATCGTAAGACGCTCTATCTAATCGATGGGAGCGCCTATATCTATCGTGCATTCTTCGCTCTCCCGGCCCTCAATAACTCCCAAGGCCTCCAGACCAACGCCATCCTCGGTTTCACGACGACCTTGCTGAAGATCATTCGTGAACGGAAGCCGGACGGTCTCGTCGTGGCATTCGACGAAAAGGGGCCCACGTTGCGTCACGCGGAGTTCACGGCCTACAAGGCGCAGCGGCCACCGATGCCGGAAGGTATGAGCGCTCAGATTCCCTACATCCATCGCGTGGTAGATGCCCTCAATATTCCTGCCGTTCGGCAAGCCGGCTACGAGGCGGACGATTTGATCGGCACGCTGGCGCATCAGGCTGAGCAGGCTGGGTTCGACGTCGTCATCGTCACTGGCGACAAGGACATGTTCCAACTCCTGTCGCCTCATGTGCGCATCTACGATCCGGTGAAAGACAAATGGCTCGGCGAAGCAGAGTGTCACGAACGGTTCGGCGTGGAGCCGGCGCGCGTCGT
The DNA here is from genome assembly GCA_038200685.1 of Nitrospirales bacterium. Classification (GTDB taxonomy): domain Bacteria; phylum Nitrospirota; class Nitrospiria; order Nitrospirales; family Nitrospiraceae; genus Palsa-1315. Next base: position 5,605 of record JBBRRN010000013.1, on the reverse strand, counting down.
AGAGATCATGGGACTCATGGGCGACGCGGCGGACAATATTCCCGGCGTGAAGGGCATCGGTGAGAAAACCGCCATGAAGCTGATCACCCAGTTCGGCACGATCGAAGAACTCTTGCGCCGGGTCGAGGAAGTCACGCCGCCCAGGATCAAGGCTCTGTTGATCGATCAGGCTGAACATGCCCGCCTTAGCCGGAGGCTGGCGACCATCCAGTTGGATAGCCCTGTCACATTCGATCCTGCGACCTCTCACGTGAAGTCGCCGCATCAGGAGCAGCTCATCGAGTTGTTGCGCGAGCTGGGGTTCACCACGCTCCTCAAATCCTTTCAGCCATCGTTCACACCAGCTGAGAAGGATGTGGTGGAGACGGAGGTCCTTCATGACGAACCCTCCGCGCAACGTTTTGTCGAGAGCCTATCGAAAGGCAGCGCCCTCGGTCTGCAATGTTTGATCTCACCTGGGCCTGGTGTGCAGGCGGATGTGCAGGGGATCGCATTATCAGCCGGAGATAAGACGGCCTATATTCCGCTCGATGTCCATGCCTATATGCGGCCCATCATTATGGTGCTGCACGACTCCACGAGAACCAAGGTCGTGCATGACCTGAAAGCGACCTTGTTGGCCTTTCATCGCATCGGCCTCACCCTCGCAGGTCCCTACCTGGATACCATGGTCGCGGACTATCTGCTCAATCCCAACCGCCGCGATCACCAGCTTGAGACCATCGCATTTGAAGTGCTGGGCCATCGGCTGGGGGTGGGGAAACAGGAGAAGGCAGTTCCGAAATCCCTGTTTGATGTCGAGGACACAGGGTCGCGAGAGGAGGCAACGGAGGCCGCATCGGTGTTGGGAAAGCTCGCCCAACCCATGACGGAACGACTCTCGGAACAGGGAAGCCTTGCGCTCTTCACCGACGTGGAAATGCCGCTGGTGCCAGTGCTGGCTGAGATCGAGCGGAACGGGTTCTTATTGGATGTCGAGGGGCTGGGCGGACTGAGCAAAGAATTGGAGCGGGATCTCGATAAAATCATGGAGACCATCGCCGTGGTGGCCGGCGGCGAGTTCAACATCAATTCGCCCAAGCAGCTCGCCACGGTGCTCTTCGAGAAGTTAGGACTCAAGCCGATCAGGAAAACCAAGACTGGCTACTCGACCGATGAAGATACCCTGACGCAGCTCGCTATGCAGCACGAATTGCCCGCGCAGATCGTGAACTATCGGAGCCTCAGCAAACTCAAATCCACCTATGTGGATGCACTCCCTGAATTAGTGAATCCGGAGACCGGCCGGCTCCATACGTCGCTCAACCAGACCGTCGCGGCGACCGGACGGCTATCTTCGACCGAGCCAAACTTGCAGAATATTCCGGTGAAGGGCGACTACGGCCTGCGCATTCGCGAAGCCTTTATTGCGCCGCCAGGCCATATCCTGCTCTGCGCCGATTACAGCCAGATCGAGCCGCGCATCCTCGCGCACCTGTCGCAAGATCCACGCTTGCTCGCCGTGTTTGCGAAGGGGGAGGACATCCACATGGCGACGGCCATGGAGATTTTCAGTCTGCCCTCCAGTCAGATCACCAGAGACATGCGGCGTGTGGCCAAGACGGTGGTCTTCGGCATTGTGTATGGGATCAGCCCGTTCGGCCTCTCGCAGAATATCGGCGTGTCGCAGGCGGACGCAAAGAAGTACATCGAGACGTTCTTTGAAAAGTTTTCAGCCGTGCGCGCCTTGATGGACCGGAATATCGAGGAAGGAAAAACGAAAGGCTACACGGCCACAATCCTCGGCCGGCGGCGTCCGATTCCAGAATTGCAGAGCGGCGATCCGGTGCAACGTGGATTTGGCGAACGCATGGCTGTGAACAGCCCGATCCAGGGCTCAGCCGCGGATCTCATCAAGGTGGCGATGATCAATGTGAACAACATGTTGCATCACGAGATGCCGCATACCAAAATGATTCTCCAAGTCCACGACGAATTGATCTTCGAGGTGCCGGAAAAGGATCTGGAAGAGGCCAAGCACCTCGTGAAGACAGAGATGGAAGCGACGGGAAAGAAGTTGGGGCTGTCGGTGCCCTTGAAAGTGGATCTAGGGACAGGCCACAACTGGCGGGTGGCGCATCCATGAGTGTGACGGGGTGGCTGGGACGATTCTCGTGCTCGTAAGATAAGGATGGAGAGGGAGTGGCCAGGTGCCCTTCTTGCTCGCAGAACGCGCACGATAAGAATGTGCTCGTTCGATGCGCGCAGTCAAGGGCAGCCTTGGCCGCTCCCCCAAATATAAACTTTTAGCGAATTGAGAGCCATTGCCAGGGCAAATAATGTGTCTCGGCGTGACAGTCAGTGGGCGGGGGAGAAAGTTTCGCGCAGTGTAAGATCAATCAGCTCCCATCCCTGAAGAGATAGCGAGCGAGCTTGGAGGGATCGCCCCAGCCACCCCAGGGCTGCGAGGGGGATTGGCTCCAGGGCTGGATATTTTGACAGGATGATAGGACAGCCTTAGAATTCTACTCGGCACAGAACATCGAACCGTTTCTTTAGGGGGCCAGAAAACTTAGTGACTAGATCGGATAAACTTCTCGAACGTGTTTTGCGAGGGACATCGGACGCCAATATTCCGTTCGAAGGGTTACGGCATTTACTGGTGCAGTTAGGCTTTGAAGAACGAATTCGAGGGAGCCATCATATTTTCACGAAATCAGGGGTCGAAGAGATTCTGAATTTACAGCCCAAAGACTCCCATGCCAAGCCGTATCAGGTGAAGCAGGTTCGTCAGGTGATTCTTCAGCATAAGTTGGGAGGTGACGTGAATGAGTAAGTATGAAGTGATCATCTATTGGAGCAAGGACGATCAGGCATTTATCGCCGAAGTGCCTGAATTGCCAGGTTGCGCGGCAGATGGCGCTACATATCAGGAAGCTTTGGCGAGCGTGGAAACCGTGATTCGGGAATGGATCGAGACGGCAAAGGATCTTGGTCGTCCAATTCCTGAACCGAAAGGGCGGTTGGCTTTTGCATAACCTTCCCTCAATTGCAGCGTGTTTGCCGATCGACCTTTCACTGGTGTGTAGCGCATCCATAACAGAAACCTAAGTGAGGTGAGATATGCAGAACGTACGTCTCTCAGTTGCGTGGGTGATAGCGGGCATTAGCCTTTGTGCGTTGGGATTCATGCTTGTGGCGGGGCAGCCGTTCCCAGCGAAGGCGCAGGAGTCGAAACGGATTCAGTACAAAATCGTCGAGGTCCTTCCTGACACCCAGAATATGCAAACCATGCTGAACGAGTTTGGGGCGAGTGGGTGGGAACTGGTGGCGGTTTCGATGGGGAATATGACGGAGCCGAGGTTGATCTTTAAAAAATAAAGCAGTGCGGGTCAGTGAGGCGATTCCTTTGCTCCCGGAACCCCCACTTCAGAAAGTGGTCGTTCGACGGCCGCAGTCGGAATTCACCTCACTGCCCCGCACGAGACGGGAGTAGGGGAGCGGCGGATGTGCGCAGTTGGTAACATCCCAGCCACCCCCAAGTGAAAAGGTGGGGGTAGGAGCGCATCAGACTCTTGGTGGTGTTGAAAATGGATTTCGGCACCGGCCACAGCGGACGCATGGCACATCTGTAACAATGATATTGTGGATTTACAATGAATCAGCAACAGCCTGAAGCCCCTCAGTCTAGCCGAGAACGCGATGCCCTTCGTCGGTGGCCATTCGCACACTCGATCTATCAACTGATACAAAGCGCTCCCAAAGAGTGGTCCTTGCGGATCGGAATTTTTGGACGCTGGGGTGAGGGGAAGACAACGGTTCTCAACTACATCGAGGAAATGGCCATAAAGGATAGTTGCCCAGTGGCCAAGTTTAATCCTTGGGCAGCTCGTAATCGTGAAGAACTCTGGAAAAATTTGGTCTTTGCCATCGAGGGCGCTTTCAACAAAGGGAATCTTACCAAAACAAAAATCAAGAGCAAGGCAGAGAAGGTTGTTAAATCTGAAGTTGCCAAGAAGGTGTTGAAGGAAGGACTCAAACTTACTGGTTTGGGAGAAGTCGCAGAAGCTATCGGAGGTCTTCTAGGTCCGCTGATACAAGACCAACTGCGCGTGAACAAAAGTGATGCAGAGCAAGTGATTAAGCAGAACCTGGGTGATCGCAAGTTGATTGTTCTGGTAGACGATCTCGATAGGGCTAGTCCAGAATTGTTGCCACACTTGCTGTTAGGGCTGCGTGAAATACTAGATCTCCCGCAATGTGCATTCGTTATGGGGCTTGACCCTGTGATCGTATCGACTGCCCTTTCTGAAGTGCATGCCGGGTGGGGGCAGACGCCAGAGTTTTTGGAAAAGATCATAGACTTTCCATTTTGGCTACCTCCAGTTCAGGACCATGATATCCGCCGTCTGCTGGACCAGGAGTTGAAAGCTTCTCTTGTCAATCTTGATCGACATGCACTGACCGAAGTTGCACATCTCCTGCCAACAAACCCCAGGAAGCTGAAACGCTTCCTTCGTGGTCTCTGGCGATTCAAGGCGCAGATTGAGCGCCACGAAGAAGCTGAGACTGAATGGATATTCTTGTTACTGGTTGAACTGCTTCGTGCGGTTTCCTTCAAGACCGCAGAACGACTGCTGGCACACAAAGAACTGTGGGATGAGTTACAAGCAAGCAGATTCAAGGGCCTAATGCCGGAGCAAGGGGAAGGACAGGCTATCGAGGAAGAAAAATGGGTCACGATCATGACTACGGTTGTGAACGAAGAGAAAGATGATGAAGAGAGTCAGCGAGAGGTAAAGCAGGCTGAGTTATTAAGAATAATGAACGCGATGAGGGATCTCATCCCTATTGAGAAGTGGGGCAATCTGCAATATTGGTCAAGGCTAGAAGATGATCCGCCTATATTCACGTGGAAGGAGTTCAGGGCGCTTTTCGAAGAGTGGAGGGGAAATCCAACTAAAGCTACCCTGGAGAAATTGATAAACAGCCACGCTAACAAGCTAGAAACGAATATGGCGATTGTGGCGAAAGATCTGTTTGGAACGGTCATCGGCTATAGGGAGCAGTTGTTGGCTCAAGCAGCGGAGAGTGGGCCAGAAAGTGAGTTACTCGAAGCTGTGAATGCGGCTGACGTTTGTCTTTCAATGATAAAAATGTTGTTTTATGAATTCGAAGGGTTTTCTGGAAAGAGTCCATTCCTTCGCACGAGCGACTTCATGAGGATGTTCCGTCATTTTTCCAAATGGGCACATTTCATAAACCATCCTTCCTATGTTCAGTCGCGCGCTACAGGAACTGACGTGTTGAAACTGGCAACGCAAGAGGTGTCAAAGAATGCCGTGAAAATTTTGGACGAACTCAAGCCTTGGGATCCGCTTCGAGGATCAATGGTGAAGGAGGCACAGGTCCTAATGGACCGTCTTGCGGAAGAGTTGACTGCCGGTGTCATCGGTGAATTAAGAGATCGCTTCACACGGAAGGATGGAATTAATTCACTGTGGGGACACGACCGGCATCCAGCTGAGAAATGGATTTTGTTCAGACGGGATGGTGGTTTTTACTCTGAAGATGGCATGGAGTTCTTGATGGTTATAGTGGGTCGGGCAAAGACGGATATCGTGAT
>JBBRRN010000012.1:0-17226 GCA_038200685.1 Nitrospirales bacterium | reverse complement strand
TCTGCAAGACACACGAAGGGGAACTGGCTATGACGACGGTACCGGGCGTGGCGCCAGTCCTGTGGAGCTTTTCGGTCTCGGATCCGAAAGTGGCATCACAACTCACGCAGATCGTGGGAAAACGGTTGGTCCTGCATTACAAAGAATATCGCTACATCCCCACCACGTGCTTCGGAGAGACCGCATACTTCGTCGATCGTGTCGAGGTCGCTGAGTAACCCGCTTGCCCTTCTGGCTACTCAAGCCGTAATCGTCCACCTCGTTTGAACTGCCAAAACCTCAACGCTGATCTGGATTCATGCCGTCATGAACACACCAAGCTTGGACGCTGTGGGCCCAATTGATAAAGGTCGCACCGCCACCCAAACCGAAGTGCACGCCCCATGAGCCCTTGGGATCGTCGCCAGGTCTCGTCGACGACCAATAGACAGCTGATTGGACAGACAGAAACGGATGGCCCGGCGGAAGGGCCAGACTCGGAGGGGCTACAGAGTAGTCCACCAGACTGGCCAGTTCTTCCAGGGACGGCAGTCGCCAGCCTGTCTGGCCTCCAACACGTTTCTCAGCGCAGGTGCGTCGAGCTACGCTCCATCTGGCGCTTGTTGTCTGTGGAGACTTCTCCCAGACCAAGCCGGTTTTTTTATCTAACACTGCATCGTTGGCGAAGGCCGGCAGGATGACGAACCGCTGTGACGCCGGTAGAGCGTTGTCTCGATTCTTGGTGCCCTGCAGATCTGCTGGTTTTCCTTGTTCGCCTGCTGACGCCTCTGCACTGCCATAGCCTGCCAGGAACAGCCAGGCAAGCGCGAGCACACCTCTCGTGACGGTGAGAACCCGCCGACTCATCATCTCCCCCTCATAAGTCATGCGGGCTAGGAGTCTGTCCGAGTCATCCTTCGTTGCGAGGCAAAGGAGCTGCTGGTAGATGCAAGGCCGCAGGCTCGAAAATACCGGAAGCGTATTCGCTGGAATACGTTGAGGATTTTTTCGAGCTGAGAATGACGCAGATGCATGCAGATCATTTGCCACAGTAGAATGGCATGACTCGGACAGACTCCTAAATCCACTTCTTTCGTTTAAAAAATCCCAGCATGGCAATTGCGATCGCCACCATCACACCCAACACAAGCGGGTAACCCCACTCCCACTTCAGCTCCGGCATGTGCTCAAAGTTCATCCCGTAGATCCCAACGATGAACGTCAACGGCATGAAAATCGTCGTGATGATCGTCAATACCTTCATGACCGAGTTCGACCGATAGCTGATACTCGACAGATAGATATCGAGGCCAGCCGAGACCATTTCGCGAAGCGTTTCGATCGTATCCACGATCTGGATCACATGATCGTAGACATCCCTGAAAAACACCTTCGTCGATTCATGCAAGAATGGACACTCCGATCGCGAGAGATTATTCGCCGCTTCACGAAGCGGCCACACCGCTCGCCGTAGAAACATCAACTGCCGTTTCAGGGCATGAATTTTGTGCAGCGTATCCGGCTTGGGATCGCTGACCACAAGATCATGGAGCCCTTCGATTTTTTCGCCTAACACCTCCAACACTTCGAAATAGTGATCGACAATGGCATCGACCAACGCATGGAGCAGGTAGTCGGACCCGGACTGCCGCAAACGTCCCTTTCCCCCGCGTAGACGATCCCGCACCGAGGTAAAGACATCCGCCCCGTTTTCCTGAAAAGACAGGACAAAGTTCGGTCCAAGAACCAGACTCACCTGCTCCACGACGATCTCCTGCTGATCGGTGACCGAGAGCATTTTCAGCACCAGGAACAGGCACGTTTCATAGTCATCGAGTTTAGGCCGTTGATCGGTGTTGGCAATGTCTTCGAGGAGAAGGGGGTGGAGCTGGAACTGCTTTCCCAACGATTCCAGGATCTCCATGTTATGGACGCCCCCGATGTCCACCCAGGTAACAGACCCATCTATCGGTGGCGTGAGCGAGGCGGGCGACAGATCCGGGAGTTCGTCACAGCGAGTACCGGCATAATTGAAAGCCGTGATCGTCACCTTGGCCGGTTTTTTTTCGCCGATATGGACAAGCGTGCCGGGAGGGAGCCCTGTCTTTCTGGACCGTTTCTGGACGAGCTTCATCGATGAATCACCTCGCAGTATCCCCTGCTTGTACGCAGGTTCTCCGCGATGGTCAAGAGGGGGGCACCGCTGCCCTCCGGATGTCAGCTTTCCGCTTTGCCGATCCAGAGAGACCTGCTACTCTTTGTCTTCCACGCTGGGAGGCATCCGACTTGGAACGAGAACTAACAACATTAGTCGAATCGATCTTGAAGGCAGGCACAAAGGTGCGTGAACTGGTTAAGGTTGGATTCGACGTGCAAACGAAATCGGACCGTTCGCCGGTCACTACCGTGGATCATGAGGTCGACCGCATCCTGCACGAGATGCAGGAGCGGGCGTTTCCACTGGATGGTTGGCTCTCGGAAGAGTCTCCCGACAATCCGGTTCGACTCACCAGCCGGCGCGTCTGGATTGTAGATCCGATCGACGGCACAAAGGCCTTAGTGAACCGGATACCCGAGTTTTGCATCTCCGTCGCATTGATAGAACAAGGCACACCGGTCGTCGCCGCGATCCTAAACCCCACAACCGACGAACTCTTCACCGCAGTGCGAGGCGGCGGACTATTCTTGAACGGCACGCGGATCACCCCATCCCCCACGTATGACGACAATCCCGCTATCCTGGTCAATGCATGGGAGTTCCGGATCGGCCGATGGTCAACACTTGCCGAGACCGCTCGGTGCCGTCCGATGCATTCCATCGCCAATGCCCTGACCCTGGTTGCTTCCGGCCGCACCCAAGGCGCCTTGACCATCGAACCGGAATACGAATGGGATGTGGCTGCCGGAGTCCTGCTCATTACAGAAAGTGGCGGCACCATCAGCGACGCGGTCGGGAAGCCCTTCGTCTTCAATCAGCCGACACCGAGGTTTCGTGGCGTCATCGCTGTAGCCGCCACGTCCGACAAGGACCTGCGGGCCAACCTCCAGGCCCACGCCGAACGTGCTGGCTCGAAATCGTATCGGGCGCAAGCCGTTCCGTAACGGCCTCATTCCCCCGCAAGCTCATTGCCGGCCCCTGCGCCGAGAGGCGCTCGAAGGATCTCGCCTCATTTTTGATATTCGTTGAGAACGACCAAAATACTTCTATACTGACAGGTGTCGCAACCGGCAGCGGGGGTCAACAGGCATCCAGTCCCTTCTCAGACCACATAATAGGAACCATGCGGAAGCTAGCCCACAGAACCATCGAACCAAGTGCCTACGACCCCTTGATCCACGAAGGCTTCATCCGCCAGGCGGATTTTGTGAAAGCGGTTCATGAATCTCAGGGGGGATTGACCGATTTAGAAGGTGTGCTGATCAAAAAGTATCGAGTCCCGAAGTCGGTGCTCGGCAAGACATTGAGTACATTTTTCGATTGCCCCTATATTCCGTACGACGAACGGACCCTGGCTAACCCCCAACTCCTCAATAATCTCAGTCACGATTACCTTCGCAAGCATCACTGGCTCCCGATGAAGCAGCAGGGTGACATCCTGGATGTCCTCATCGACAATCCTCATGACCTCAGCAGAGGGCATGACGTCCAGCGTGCCTTCCCTGGCCTGACGATTCGATATGCCTTGGGCCTGCGATGTGACATCGAGCGGTTCCTCAACGCCACGATCGGAGACACCGACAGCGGATCCATCTCGGACACACTGGGCGAGCTGGTCAACGACGCGCACCAGGAGGAGTCTCTCGACATCGACTCTGACGGCTTTGATGAGAACGATTCCGCGATCGTACGGCTCGCGAATCAGATCATTGTAGAAGCCTACCGGCACGAAGCGTCCGATATCCATATCGAGCCGTACTCGGATCGCAAGGAGACAGCCATTCGTTTTCGCGTGGATGGTACCTGTTCCACCTATATGCGGATTCCCGCGATCTATCGCCGAGCTTTGGTGTCCCGTATCAAAATTATGTCCAATCTGGATATTTCCGAACGTCGGAAACCGCAGGATGGGAAGATCCGGTTCAAGCTAAACCAGGATAGGGAAATCGAGCTGCGCGTGGCGACATTACCGACCGCCGGCAACAATGAAGACATCGTCATGCGGCTGCTCACGGCGAAGGAGCCCCTCCCTCTCGAAGCCATGGAGTTCGCTCCGGCCACGCTCACGGCGCTCCTGAACATCGTGGAAAAACCACACGGCATCATCCTGTGCGTGGGCCCCACCGGATCCGGAAAGACGACGACCCTGCATGCCCTGCTTCGCCATCTCAACACAGACGAACGGAAAATCTGGACGGCGGAAGACCCCATCGAGATCACCCAGGAAGGCCTCCGGCAGGTGCAGGTCCATCCCAAAATCGGCTTTACCTTTGCCGTCGCCATGCGGTCATTCTTACGAGCCGATCCAGATATCATCATGATCGGTGAAATGCGGGACAAGGAAACTGCCGATGTGGCTATCGAGGCCTCGCTGACCGGGCACTTAGTTTTGAGCACGTTACACACGAACGGGGCGGTCGAGACGGTGGTCCGCCTCCTCGACATGGGATGCGATTCCTTCAACTTCGCCGATGCCATGCAATGTGTGATTGCCAAACGCCTCTGCAAGCGTATCTGCGTCAAATGTAAAGAGCCGTACCATCCAACGACGGAAGAATACGATAGACTGGCGCATGGGTACGGTAAACAGGCGTGGGAGGGGCTCGGAGTGGGCAATCGCGAAGACTTTCCGCTCTATCGAGGGCGGGGGTGCGATGCCTGTAACCAGACAGGCCTCAAAGGCCGAGTCGCCTTGCACGAACTCCTGCGCGGATCGGATGAACTACGAAACCTGATCCAAAACCGAGCCAAAACGACAGAGATGCAGAGCCTGGCCGCGGAGGAAGGGATGGTAACACTTGCACAGGATGGAATTCTGAAAATACTCTCAGGCCTGACCACCTATGAACAAGTCCGGAGCGTTGCCATGAAATAGCCGTTTGAATCTACTCGCAGTCTCCTACGCTTAGGCCGTCGACTCCAATGCTTTGACGAACTTCTTCAGCCGCTCCCCCTCTTCAACGCGAATTTTAATAAACTCAACACCGAACCTCTTCGCGGAAACCCATCGGACCGCGGCCAGATCGATCTGAACCGGCTCCTCTGGCTCCCGAAGTTGCATCGCCAATTTCAGATAGACTCCATCGCCGGGGACGGTGTCCGACGTGATCGCGCAACCCTCCGTGGACACATTTAAGATCGTACCCTCGTTGGAAAGCTGGTCTCCACTGAACGAGACAGGAAGCTGCACCGCGAAACGGGTATGCTTACGTCCCTCCATAATGCTCCCTACCGATCATCGGCTATGGCGTGAGAAGCTCTTCATGGTGCCTGCTTCTCCAATCATAGCGGCTGTTCACCCGCCCGTCGAGCAACAGGCGCAAATCAGGCTGAGCTCAAAACCAAGACTGACGGAAGATGAGATTCTTTCCCGTTCAGCGTTGACCTCAGCGTCAACCTTCGAGCCTGTTACCCAAGCCGCGCAAGTCGCCGGCATGCGTCGTCAATATCGGAATCAATTTTCGCATAGCTGAATCGAATGAACTGCCTCCCGTCAGCCCCCGAAAAGAAGGCTTCCCCTGGTACGCCGGCCAAGCCAATCGTCTCGAGGAGAAACATCGCCCGCTCTTTTCCCGTTACGCCAGGTAGGCGCGATGCGTCGGCCAGCACATAGTACGCACCCTGTGGAATGGAAGGCGGCAGGCCAGCGTTGGCCAAGGCCTGGCAGAACCGATCACGTTTTCTTTGATAATCGCGTGCCAGCTCGTGATAGAACGAGTCTGGAAGTTCCTGGATACCCACCGCCACCCCCGCCTGCAACGGCGTCGGAGCACAGACATAGAGCAAGTCGTTCATGGCGCCGATCGCCTGTGCCCACCGCGCCGATGCGACACTGTATCCGATGCGCCAGCCCGTGATACTAAAGGTTTTGGAGTACCCGCCGACGGTAATCGTGCGGTTGGCCATGCCTGGCAAGGTCGCCATGCTCACATGGGTGCGACCGTCATACAGAAAGTACTCATAGATTTCGTCGGTAAACACGAACACGTCGTGTCGTTGTGCCATCACGGCAATACTCTCCAGCTCTTGCCGGCTGAACACTTTCCCGGACGGATTGCCGGGCGAATTCACAATGATCGCCTTGGTTCGAGGCGTGATCGCTCGCTCGATCTCGTCCATGGAAAAAACCCAGTCGGGAGGCCGCATCTTCACCCTCACCGGCACCGCCTCAACCGCCAGCAATGCGTTGATGTGATACTGATAGTAGGGCTCGAAAAGAACAACCTCGTCGCCGGGATTGAGCAACGCCAGGCAAGCACAATGAAAGGCGCCGGTGGCTCCCGCGCTGACTGTTATGTTCGTTTCAGGATCAGCCACGATGCCGTTGTACTGCGCAAGCTTCTTGGCGATCGCCTGCCGCAATTCGGGCAATCCATCGAATCGCGAGTAGATATTCTTCCCGCCGTCTATCGCCTGTGTCGCGGCTCGAAGCACCACCGGTGGAACCGGCGTGTCGCAGACCCCTTGCGCCATGTTGACACCCTTCGCCTGAACGCAGGCGTGAGTCATTGCTCGAATCTCCGAGTGGGCCAAGGCGGCCATTCTTTGGTTGAGATCTCGGTTCATCGTCGTATGACTCATCACGCAGTACGCCTTTCTTGTCGCAGACCCATTCAAGATTGGTCAAGCCCTCTTTCTACGCTTGCGCAATCCGGCAAGAGCGACGACCCGAGTCCGTCTCTACTGCGATCAGGCACACGCCCCCATTGGCTAGAGCCACGCATGTCTGGGCCTACCTGGTCCAGAGCAGCAGGCCCGAACAGATACCGGCCGCCTCTGACGCGCGTTTCCTGACAACATGGGAAAGCATTTACGGACAGGCTTGCCACAGACCGCGTGAGTAAAGCCCACACGTTCGAGAAGCTGGTGCATTTCGCTACACTGAAGGAAAAATCCAAGCGCTAGGGCGCCAGCATTCATCCCTGATAAAAGGAGCGTAGAGTTAACACCGAGAAGCCCTCGATGGATTCCTCCGAATACGCCACCGGCGTTATGGTTCAGAGCCTTGTATTCCGGGCGCACGGTCTACACCTCGCCATACACGCCGTGTCGGACAGGCCTAGGACTTTCGGGTCTATCCTACAGGTCTTTTGGCCGCTTGCTATCCCTGCAATCCAGAGTCTAAAATCCAGCCTTCCTTACATATCAAGGTGTTGAAAGGTCAGCCCCATGAGTGGTTCCGAGTTACTTCTCGAGTATCTGACCAGATACTTTCCGATTCTGTTTTTTGTCATCATCGCGCTGACGTTCGGCCTGTGGTCGCTGATTATCAGTTATCTCGTCCATCCGAAATATCCGGAATCAGAGAAGCTCTCGACCTATGAATGTGGAGCGGAACCGTTTTCGGATGCTCGGATGCCCTTCCCGGTTCGGTATTACATTTTTGCGATGCTGTTCGTGATCTTCGATATCGAAGTCATCTTTCTCTATCCCTGGGCTGTAGTCTTTACCAAGATTGCGTTGATCGGATTGATTGAAATGCTGGTGTTCATCGGATTGTTTTTGGTGGCCTATGTCTATGCGTGGCGGAAAGGAGCCCTGGAATGGGACTGATTCAACTTGGTCGTCATGACAAGGATGGCACCTCCGACATCGTCACCACGACGGTGGAAAAAGCCGTCAACTGGGCTCGCAAGGGGTCGCTGTGGCCCATGACGTTTGGCCTGGCCTGCTGCGCGATTGAAATGATTGCCGCCGTTTCGTCACGGTACGATATGGACCGTTACGGCGCGGGGGTCTTCCGGGCCTCACCACGCCAGTCCGATCTCATGATTGTGGCTGGAACCGTCTGCCGACGAATGGCCCCTGTCATCCGAAAACTCTACGATCAGATGCCCGAGCCAAAATATGTCATTGCGATGGGATCGTGCGCAACGTCGGGAAATATCTACGACAGTTATAGCGTCGTCCAAGGTGTCGATCGTTTTGTGCCGGTCGATATCTATGTGCCAGGTTGCCCTCCAACACCGGAGGCGCTCTTCGACGGCATCCTCAAGTTACAAGAACGAATCATGCTGAAACGTGTGTTCCTCAAACAACCGGATCAGGTCAAGTCCAGGCTTAAAATATAGGTCACGATCGATGATATTGCAGGAACTGGCCAGCCGACTCCAAAATGATTTTTCCGCAGCACTCGTCAAAACCGTTGAGTGGCGCGGGGAGCTTGCGGTCACCGTGACGCGAGATCGGCTCCATGAGGTCGCACAATTCCTTTGCAACGACCCGGCCATGGACTTCGACTATATCGTACATGTGAGTTCGGTCGACTGGCCCGACGACGAAGAACGATTTGAAGTCGTGTATGAATTTTATTCGATCAGGAAACGCCATCAAATCAGGCTCAAGACTAGGGTGCCGGAGTCGGACTGCGTTGTGGATTCTCTGACGGACATCTGGAAAGGCGCGGACTTCATGGAGCGCGAAGTGTACGACATGATGGGAATCCGCTTCCGGAACCATCCGGATCTCCGCCGGATTCTCTTGCCTGACGACTATAACGAAGGCTATCCCTTGCGAAAAGACTTTCCGCTTCGTGGCAAAGGCTGGCGTGACACATTCGAATTCCTGGACGAAACGGCTCGGTAGGACAGACCATGGCCTTCGAAGATCAACGAACGACCGTCTATAAGATCGACCCGGCCCATCCGGAGAGCGAGACCCTTCCGACTCTGCGCACGGAGGAACTCCTGCTCAATATGGGCCCCCAGCATCCTGCTACCCACGGAGTACTGAAAGTGATTCTCGAATTGGAAGGGGAACGCCTCGTCAAGTCTACCCCGGTCCTGGGTTATCTGCACCGCGGCGTAGAGAAACTTGCGGAAGACGGCACCTATCACCAATTTATCCCCCATACCGACCGGCTCGACTACGTCTGCGCGATGTATAACAACTTTGCCTACTGTCGCGCGGTCGAAAAACTCATGAATATTACCGTGCCGGACCGTGCAGAGTACCTGCGCACGATTGTGGCAGAGGTTCAACGGATTGTCGGCCATCAGTTTTGGCTTGGCACTCAGGCGCTCGACATCGGCGCGATGACCGTCTTTTTCTATTGTTTCCGTGATCGTGAAATTCTGATGGACTGGTTCGATGAACTCTGCGGCGCGCGCCTCACCACCAGTTGGTATCGTATTGGTGGTGTCGAGCGAGACTTCACGGCCTCGTTGCTTGATAAACTGAAGCAGTTTCTGGACTACTTCCCGCCAAAAATCGACGAGTACATCGTCTTTCTGGAAACGAACCGGATTTGGATCGGGCGGACCAAGGGGGTAGCCATCATCTCGGCGAAAGACGCCGTGAGTTTCGGCCTGAGCGGGCCGACGCTCCGCGGGTCCGGCGTCGATTACGACCTCCGTAAAGCCCAGTCCTATTCAGCCTATCCCAAATGCGAATTCAGTGTGCCGCTCGGCAAGAACGGCGACACCTACGATCGGTACTGGATCCGCGTCCAGGAACTCTATGAGAGCGTAAAAATCATCCGACAATGCCTGGAGCAGATGCAGGACGGCCCCATTATGGCCGATGTGCCCAGCGTCACGTTGCCGCCGAAGCAACGGGTCTTTACGAACCTGGAATCCATGATCCAGCAATTCAAGCTGTTCTCGCAGGGCTTCGACGCCCCTCCCGGAGAAATCTATTGCGGGACCGAAGCACACAAGGGGGAGCTGGGATTTTACATCGTCAGCACGGGCGGCGGAAAACCCTACCGCTTGAAAATTCGCGCCCCCTCGTTTATTCACATGGGCGCATTCGACCATATGTCCAGAGGCTACATGATTTCCGATGCGGTCACGATCTTCGGGACCTACGACATTGTAATGGGAGAGTGCGACCGGTAGACGTGAAACGTGAGATGTGAAAAGTAAACGGTAGCGCGGCAATTTCGTTTTACGTTTTACAAGGAAGAAACATGGGACTGAAGCCGGCAACCAATCCTGATGTGGAAGCTGTCACGATCGAACTCTCGATCGATGGGAAGTCCGTGACGGCAAAGAGCGGGGTCTCGCTCTACGACGTGATATCGAGCACCGGCAAGATCATCCCTGCCATGTGCTACCACTATACCTTCGACCCCTTCGGTTCCTGCGGCATGTGTTTGGTCATGCAGGAAGGCAAGAAAGCGCCTGTCCGTTCCTGTACCGCTAAGGCAGCAGCCGGCATGATCATCAAAACCGAGGGGGACGAACTCTTTCAAGCCCGGAAGAAAGCAGTGGAAAAGCACCTCTCCGTCCATCCGCTCGACTGCCCGGTTTGCGACGCCGACGGCCATTGCGAACTCCAAGACATGGCCTTCCGGCACGGGGTCACGAACCTGGCGAATGCGAAACAGAAATTTATTCCGGAAGATACGCGCAGCCCGGTACTCGACTTTAATATGAACCGCTGTATTGCTTGCGCGGAATGCATCAATGTCTGCAAGGACGTGCTGATGATTGATGCCCTTCAGTTCATGAAGAAGGGCGGATTTAATCAAGTCGTGCCGAAAGGAGACCTCGCACTGTCCTGCGAGTTCTGCGGAGACTGCCTCGCGGTCTGCCCGGTCGGCGCCATTACAAACAAGTTCTCTAAGTACTTATATAAGCCGTGGCAGATGAAGAAAACCACGACGACGTGCAATTACTGCGGCGACGGTTGCCAGATGTACCTCGAGACCAAGGACGCGGAAGTCGTCCGCGTGACCTCGCCTCTGTCTTGGAAGAACAAATGGGGCGACCGGGCCGAGACAGCCAAGGGACACGGCGGGCTCTGTGTGCGAGGGCGGTTTGGGTTTGAGTACATCGATAGCGCCGCACGTCTGAAGCAGCCGCTCCTTCGCAAGGGCAATCAACTGGTCGAAGCTCCCTGGCTCGAAACCATGCACCATGTGGTGGACCGATTCTCCGAAATCCGACGTAAGCACGGACCCGATGCCATTGCCGGTTTGATCACCGCCCGCTGCACCAACGAAGAGCTGTATCTCTTCCAGAAGCTCATGCGTGCAGGGTTCCAGACCAATCATCTCGACAGCAGCGCGCGCTACGGCCATCTCAACTTCGTCCATGCCTCTCAACACGCCCTGGGGATTGGGCGAAGTCCGAACGACTGGGAAGACCTGACAAAAGCCAGAGCCGTAATACTCATCGGCTCCAACCTCACGGAGACAAACCCACTTACGGCCGTGCGCATCAAAGAAGCGATTCGCGTCTATAAAGCACAAGTGGTGGTCATCGACTCCGCTGTCACGAACATGGCCAAGCTCGCATCCCACCCGGTCCTGATTGCGCCGGGAACGGAAGGACTCGTGATCGATGGACTTGTGAAGGCCGCCCTGGAGCTGGACCTGATCGACGAAACCAGCGTCAAGAAACATCCGCACGCTTTCGAAGCTCTGAAGGCCGCCGTGGCCCACATCTCATTGGAGCAGGTGGCGGCCCAGACCGGCATGTCGGTCGAATCGCTGAAAGATACTGTGACAATCTTCGCCGAAGCGTCCCGCTCCATCATTCTCTGCGCTGAAGGCATCGTCCGTCGACCCGATGGGTATCAGAATGTCCTGAAACTGATCGACCTCGCCTGGATCACCGGCAAGTTGGACCAACCAGGTTGCGGGGTGAATACAGTGACAGAAGAACCGAACGAACAGGGCGCCGTGGATATGGGCGCCGCGCCGGAATTTCTCCCTGGCCAGGTCTCCTTCAACGATCAGACGGCTCGCGATCGCTTTGCCAAGGCCTGGGACGTCACGCTACCGGCCGCTGGCTCCGGAGCAAATCTCGTCGAGATACTCAAGCGTTGCAGGAGTGGCCAAATCCGCGCCCTGTATGTGATCGGAGAAAATCCGCTCGCGACATTCCCCGCATCGATGGAAGTCCGCGCTGCGCTGGATCGGCTGGAATTACTCGTTGTCCAGGATCCGTTTCTGACCGAGACGGCGCGGATGGCACATGCCGTGCTGCCGGCTTGCACCTCTGCGGAAAAGGACGGTACCTTTACCAATCTGGAAGGTCGAGTTCTGCGCGTCCGCGAGGCTATCGATCCGATCGGGGAAAGTTTACCGGACTGGCACATTATGACGGCGCTAGCCAACGCGCTGGGCTGTCAATGGGAATACGAATCCTCGAACGATATTCAAGCCGAGATTATGAAGTTGCTGCCCGGATACTACAACCTCGGACAGCCACGCAAGGTAGTGCCGGCGGCAGACCACTATCTCTCTAACGGGTACGCTACCGATGTGGCGGTTCGCTATCGAGCCGCTGATCCGTCAGATACCAAGATCGGCCGACCCTTCACATTGCTGATGGGGCAAGTCTTGTATCATTCTGGCAAGCTGTCTACCGAAGCCATCGGACTCATCACGATCGCCCCCAATACCGGTCGGCTCAGGATGAATCCCCAAGATATGGAACGCCTCGCCGTGAGTGAGGAAACAACGGTGCGCCTCACGTCGGACCGCGGCTCGATGCAATTGGCGGTACAATCCGATCACTCCATCGCCCCGCAAACCTGTTTCTTCCCTGAACATTTCAATGAGCCGCCTGTGAAGGATTTGATGTCGGTCCAAGTCGATCCGACGACCGGCGTGCCCACGTTCAAACAGACCCGCGTGACAATCGAAAAGGCATAAGAGAGAACAGGAATCGCCTATGCGTGTTGCCGCACTGACAAAGCAAATCCTCCAGGCCGCATTGTTCTATGAAATTTGGGACGCCATGAAGGTGACGTTCAAGCACATGTTCCACAAACCCATCACGTTCCAGTATCCACGGGAACAGCGCACCCTTCCCGACACTCACCGTGGAGCACTCGCGCTCTTACGCTACGACGATCACCAGGAACGTTGTGTCGGCTGTGACCTCTGCGAAGCGGCGTGTCCTTCCCGCTGCATCAAGGTCATCAGCTCAGAAGATGCGTCGCGTCCGCTGCAGCGATGTGCCAGCGAGTTTTACATCGACATCACCAAATGCGTCTTTTGCGGCTACTGTGTCGAAGCCTGTCCTGTCAACGCATTGGCAATGACGAAGATGTACGAGTTCTCGACCCACGACAAACGCACCTTGCTATTCGACAAGAAAAGGCTGTACGAAATCGGCGAGCGTCACCTCGAGGACGCGAAAAAATATCTGTACGCGCACAATCAGGAACAAAACGTTGAAGAAAGCCGGGAATATCGGTATTACTTCCCGCAATCGGTACTCAAGCCGACCCAACCACCACCCAAGCATCTGGGCTAAGCAATCAATGGTTTTGGTCTTTTTTGCCTATTTCGCGCTGGCCAGTATTGTTGCGGGCGTCTTGACCGTTGCGCTCAAGCACCCGGTGCATTGCGGTCTGGCGCTCCTGGCTCTGTTAGTCCATGTTTCCGGACTCTTCATCCTCCTCAATGCCGAGTTCCTCTGGGCCGTACAGATCATCGTCTACGCCGGCGCAATCCTCGTCCTGTACCTCTTCGTCCTGATGCTCATGAACTTGAAGACCGACGACCGATATTTCCACTCCTCATATCTGTACTTTCTCGTTCCTGCAGCTATCGGATCATTGTTGGTCGTGGCCCTCCTCGTCCGTTCACCCTTCGGAGGCGCAAAAGGCGACGCCTCGACCGAGGCGATACTCGAAAACGGCGATACCCACGCGGTCGGGATCAAAATGTTCAGCGAGTATCTGTTGCAGTTCGAAATCGTCGGGGTGTTCCTGCTGGGCGCCGTCATTGGAGCGATTGTGCTGGCAAAAACACCGAAATCGGCCAACAAAGAACGTAAGGTATAAGGAGTTAGGCGTGAGGGGACGAGCGACAGCAGAACAGACAAGCGTGTTCACGCCTCACGGGTCACTATGATTCCACTCAATGCATATGTCGCCGTCAGTGCCGTGCTCTTTATCACCGGCCTACTCGGCGTGTTAATCAGACGGAACTTCATCATCGTGCTGATGTCTGTCGAGATCATGTTGAACGCGGCGAACATTAACCTCATCGCCTTTTCCCATTACCTGGAATCCATGGCAGGCCAACTGGTCGCCCTCTTTATCATTGCCATTGCCGCCGGGGAAGCGGCGATTGGGCTAGCCATCATCATCGTCGTGTTTCGTGGAAAGATCTCCACAAACGTGGACGAGATGAACTTCTTAAAGTGGTAACGTGACCGATCTGCTCATCAAGCTCATTCCGCTGTTTCCCCTGCTGGCTGTGATCCTGAACGGGTTGCTCGGCAGGCGGTATTCCCACGAGACCGCGCACCGGCTTGCCTGGGGATCGGTGGGACTGTCATTTCTCAGCACGATCGCTGTATTTGTCGACGTCCTGCGGACCGGCAAGTCTTATGAAGTCATCGCCTATCAATGGATCTTCGGCGGAGACCTCACCATCAATCTCGCCTATCTCGTGGATCCTCTTACGTGCATCATGTTGCTCGTCGTGACGGGAGTCGGACTCCTGATTCACATCTACTCCGTCGGCTACATGCACGGAGAAAGCGGATTCACCCGATTCTTCACGTATATGAACCTCTTCATGGTCTCCATGTTGCTTCTCGTCATGGGGAACAACTATGTGGTGCTCTTCATCGGGTGGGAAGGGGTTGGACTCTGCTCCTATCTGTTGATCGGCTACTACTACGACAAGGTGTCCGCCGCCAAAGCCGCCTCGAAAGCCTTTGTGGTGAACCGCATTGGCGACGCAGGATTCTTGCTGGCCATTTTCCTCATTTTTGTCAATTTCAAGACGCTCGACTATACGAAAGTCTTTGCCCAGATCGGCCTGCTCTCGCCGGAGATGGCCACAGCGATCGCGCTTTGTCTCCTCGTGGGGGCAGTGGGCAAATCAGCTCAGATCCCTCTCTATACTTGGCTCCCGGACGCGATGGAAGGTCCCACTCCCGTCAGCGCGCTCATCCATGCGGCGACGATGGTGACGGCCGGGGTCTACATGATTGTGCGAAACCATGTTATTTTCGATTCATCGCCGACGGCCATGGCGATCGTCGGCACCATCGGCGGAATCACCGCGTTGTTTGCCGCCACGATCGGCCTGGTGCAAACAGACATCAAGCGGGTCTTGGCCTATTCGACGGTAAGCCAGCTCGGATACATGTTTCTCGGGTGCGGGATCGGAGCGTATACAGCTGCCATATTCCACCTCATGACCCATGCCTTTTTCAAAGCGCTCTTGTTCCTCACGGCCGGATCGGTGATCCATGCGCTTTCGGGCGAACAGGACATTCGAAAGATGGGCGGCCTCAGCTCGAAGATCCCGTGGACCCATCGACTGTTTCTCATCGGCACCATCGCGATTGCAGGCATTCCTCCACTGGCAGGTTTCTGGAGCAAAGATGAAATCCTCGCCCATGCCTTCACGCATCACCACTATCTGCTCTACGGCATGGCGGCTCTCGGCGCGCTCTTGACCTCCTTCTACATGTTCCGCCTGATGTATCTGACCTTTTATGGCACCTCTCGTATGGACCACCATACGGAAGAACATGTCCATGAGTCCCCAATGGTGATGGTCGGTCCGCTTATGGTGTTAGGCGTGCTGTCCATTCTCGGTGGGTTCCTGGGATTTCCCCCTGAGCACGGCTGGCTCCATCAGTTTCTTGAACCGGTCGCAGGTCTCGGAGGGGAACATGCCGCGAGCACGGGTCTCGTGTTTATGCTCATGATGAATGCAAATGGCATTGCGTTGTTAGGCTGGGCCCTCGCGCACTATTTTTATAGCGTGAATCTCTCGGCCCCGGATCGGCTGGCGGAGCAATTCAAGGCTGCCTACACAACCCTGCTGAACAAGTACTACATCGATGAGCTCTATGACGTGTTATGGGTAGAGCCGACCAAGAAGTTGGGGCGATTGCTCGATTGGTTCGACCGCGTCGTGATCGACGGTCTCGTCCGTGCCGTCGCGCAGCTGGCCGAGTTGGTCGCGGCCGCTTCGACATGGGCGGAAAAGTACGTGATTTACGGGGGCCTCAATGTGATCGGTTACGGCAACCATCTCGCCGCACGCCAATGGCGGCAGCTGCAGAGCGGAATGGTCCATCATTATGCCGCTGTCATTGTGGCAGGGATTTTCCTGTTGGCCGCCATTGTCCAGCTCATCATGCAACTGTAGCGCACTGAAATGTTAGAAGAACTGGCATCAACGTTCCCGATTCTCACCTGTATTCTGTTTCTCCCCGTCATCGGGGCCGTCGTCCTGTGGCTGTTCGACGACGAGGACATGGTGAGAACGTCCGCCTTGACGGTTGCGCTCATGGAGTTGGCCCTCTCCGTATTCGTACTCTTACGATTCATTCCTGAATCGGCCGCCATGCAGTTTTCCGAACACGTACCGTGGATTCCTGCCCTCGGAGTCAGCTACCACCTCGCGGTGGATGGCATCAGTGTCCTTTTCGTTGGACTCACCGCATTCCTTGCTGTCCTGATCATCATCTATTCGTGGGACACCGTCCGCCATCAAGTGAAGCTCTACATGATGGCCCTCCTCGCGCTCGAAACGACCACCATGGGGGTGTTCCTCTCCATCGACCTGATTCTGTTCTTCGTCTTTTGGGAACTCATGCTCATCCCTAGTTACTTCCTGATCAAACTCTGGGGTGGAGGAGCGGAGCGACATTATGCCGCGCTGAAATTCGTGCTCTATACCTTGCTCGGCAGCGTCTTCATGTTGGTAGGTATCGCCCTCCTTGACATCAATTACCACCAGTGGGCGATGCTCCGCCATATGGAGCCGACCTACTCGTTTGACTTATTGCAACTGCTCTCAGTCCCGATCCCATTCGACCAACAAGTCCTCATTTTCTGGCTGTTGTTCCTCGGTTTCGCGTTCAAGGCGCCGGTCTTTCCCTTTCACACCTGGCTACCAGACGTGCTGCTCGAAGGCCCCATCGGCATGGCGGTGGTGCTGGCCGGGCTGAAGCTTGGGACATTCGGTTTCATCCGGTTTAGCATTCCGTTGCTCCCGGACGCATCGAAAAGTCAGACCGTCGTCGCGATCACCATGGCCCTGGGATTAGCGGCAATTCTCTATGGGGCCATCATGGCGCTGGTCCAGCAAGACTTTCGCCGGCTCCTCGCGTTCAGCAGCATCAGCCACCTCGGGTTCGTGGTGATCGGCCTGT
>JBBRRN010000011.1:0-17908 GCA_038200685.1 Nitrospirales bacterium | reverse complement strand
TACCTCCTGCCGCTTCTGCTCTTCCATGGCGTTATGCAGGAGCATCCGGACAAACATCGAATAGAGCGAGCCTTTTTCCAGCGTCCCGCCTGGAGGAATAGCGATCTTGCCTTCCTTAATCATGCGATCCATCCAGACCTTTTGATCGGGTGCGATCAAGATCGGAATCTCAACCAACCCCACACGTCCCATCATATCCATAGAAACCTCCGTGAAATCGTAAAGCAGAACTCGTGAGCTCTATCTCGTATTTTGTGAGGCGACCTCGCAAGCGACGAGAGACATCGCTATAACAGCACGCGGATTTTTGCATTGTCAACCAAACCACTCTGGCATGGAGTGTGCTTTGCCATAAGCTTCATGGCGCAAAGTCAAACCATGTTCGGTGCACTCATTGCACTCGGCATCGTCCTGATCGTTCCTCATCTGGTCTCAGCACAACAATCGACTGCCCCTCCCTCATCACTATCCACAAGACCCTTAACTCCAAATAACACCGAATCCGAACTTCGCCCGTCTTGTGACCTCTGCCGAAAACCAGAGGCCAAACCAGGAAGCGACCTGCGACCTCAACGACTTCGCCGTGAGAAAGGATTGCGTCCGCACAAGAGCGCGAAGGGAACCCATCGCTCAATAGACCAAAGTATCAAGTCGACGCTGCCTCGTCGTTCCCTCGCACCTCCAGAAGGTCGGGAAAAGCGGTATGTGCAACCAGGAGAACCTTCTGAGTAATTAGCCTGGAACTGACAAAGGTTCCAGAAAACATTTCTGCTCTTTACCGTTGTCGAGTCGGGATCAAAACAGAAAAGGCGAAAGGGACGAGCATGAGTGTTGACATGCAGACAGCCCCTACCCTTTAAGGAAGCACTATGGTTCATGAAGATCAGATGCTCACCGAGACTGAACAGCGGTACACTGAACGCCGGACCGAACGAGAGAAAGGCGTTCAAGCAATTCGAGCGGGACATATTCTGCAGACAGATACACCGGACCGAGTACGGGCTCGGTTGAGGCGCCTCGGGATCAACGAGCGTGTGGTGGAGGCTGCTTTAGCCACACGTTTCGGCATAGCTGCAGAAGATATTTCCCGGGCAGTGGTTGAACTGGGCAAACGTCTTGGGACTAAAAGCCGAGCGGCCGGGCCCTCAAGATGTGAGAGCGATGCGCCGTGGCGGGAGCCGATACCAGCGATCGAGACACTCCCACCGCCAGGCATCATCCCCGGCCAAAACCTCAGCGACATCCTCTTTGAGCGAATCATCGGGCGCAACGATCTCTTGGGCATTTCATATATGGATCTCGGCCTACGGGCGAGTCGCGCCGTCGGCTGCGTCCGTCTCTTTCAGAATGGCCGACACATAGGGTCGGGAACCGGCTTCATGGTCTCACCGCAACTACTGCTCACGAACAACCATGTGCTGGAGAATGCAGAGGCGGGACGTGAGGCCCGCATCGTGTTCAAGTTCCAGGACGACCCCGCGGGAAATGCCCAACCCACTGTGACCTTTGCACTGGCCCCTGAGCACTTCTTCCTCACCAGCAAACCGCTGGACTTTTCGCTCATTGCGGTGGTCGAACGGTCCGTAGAGGGGCGCGGGATCGAGGAGTTCGGCTGGCTTCGCCTGATTGAAGACGAAGGGAAGGTGATCAACGGCGAGTACGTCACGATTGTGCAACATCCGAACGGGCACCCCAAGCAGATTGCCCTGCGCGAGAATCAAATCATCGACATGATGGAAAATTTTATCCACTATCACACAGATACGGCTCCGGGTTCGTCGGGATCACCGTTGTTTAATGACCAGTGGGAGGTGGTGGGGCTCCACCATTCGGGTGTGCCGAAACGAGACAACCAGGGTCGGATCCTGACTCGGAACAATACGCTCTGGACGATGGACATGGATGATGGGGCCATCGACTGAATCGCCAACGAGGGGGTCCGAGTCAGTCGTATCGTTACGCATATCAAGAACCAGTCGCTGGACAACCTGGGCCGTCGATTGACAGACCAAATGTTCGAGGCAGTACCAACGATGGCCGCCCAGACCCCAAACATGTCGGCGGGAGGGGCGCTTGGACCGCCGCGCATTTCGTCATCACTTGACGAGCCACACATCAATGAAGGAGTAGCCACATGGACCATCCCGCTGAGCATCAGCGTTCAGCTCGGCGGCACCCGACCCATGCAAGCCTTCTCCCCACACGCTGCAACCGGTCACACCAAGCCGGCTCAGCCTTCCACCGAACCGTCACGCCCCGCCACGAGTACAACGCTGGATGAAGAACTCCGAGCCTATCTGGAGGAGGCGCGCCAAGCACGGACCCGGCCCTACTATGACAAGAAGGTCGACGCAAAAGATAAGAAATCCTATTACGCGGACCTCTCTTCCTCACTGTCACCGGACGAGTTGTTCAGCACGCTCTCCGATTTGGTCCGAGGCACTCATGCGACAAAACCCAGGTACAAGCCGAGCAAGGAACTCTACCCGTGGATCGATCTTCGCCCGAACCGCAAACTTCGCAGCATCTACTCAGGGATGGAGTTTGACCCGGAAGAGTTGATCCGGGAGGACTTCAGGATCGATCAGGAACGTGGCCTGCGAATGATGGAGCTGGCGCTGCGGGAATCCACTTTGACGGCCTCGCAATTCGGTCAGGAGTTGGACCTCTTGGAGGCGGCGCTACCGTATAACTGTGAACACGTGGTGCCCCAGTCCTGGTTTGGGAAAAAGGAGCCGATGCGCGGAGACCTTCATCACCTCTTCGCTTGTGAATCGGGATGCAATAGCTTCCGAGGCAATACACCCTACTTCGACTTCCCGGACTTTGAGGAGATCACGCGAAACGAGTGCGGCAAGCGGGAAGAAAACAAATTCGAACCCGGCGGAGGCAAGGGTGCCGTCGCACGTGCGACACTCTACTTCCTGCTCCGCTATCCAGGCGAGATCAATGCCACGGCAAAGGAGTACACCAACGATCGCATTGCCACGTTGCTCCAATGGCATCAGGCATTCCCGGTGGATGACTATGAGCGGCATCGCAACCAAGCCATCTTCCACCGGCAGGGCAACCGCAATCCGCTCATCGATTACCCGAAGTGGGCCAAGAAGATCGGACTCGAGATCGGCTTAGGTGATTGATACATCTGTCACGCGCAAATGAGACACTGAGGATCAGAATAAAAGGGACTGACCCACTGCTGTCCAAAATACCTTTCCAATATTGGATCTTGGACAGCATCTGTCCGGCCAGGAGACCTCGATTCAGAATCAGAATGCCTCGCTCAGGATTCAATGGGTTACAGGCAAAAAGATGCTGGTTACATCCTGTCTTGGACAGCAGTGGGACTGACCCCTTAATTTTTTGCCGGAATCGAAATCTGGATCGCGACCGTCACCTTGTTGCGATAGGAGCCTGGAGGAAAAATCGGCCTATTGCAGAACATACGGAAGACACGGCACAAGGCACGCGTACGGATCAAGAACCGTTGGTTCGCCCAGCTATGAGCAATCTTCGAGCTGATTCCGCCGCTGCTATACAAGGAGCAGGTGAGTAACCGCAGGAGGAGCCACACATCATGTCGAACGCAACCATACGTGCCGACGGACTGCTGGTCAAAATACGACAAGGAGCGGAAACATCGACGCTCCGGGCCATCGGACAACGTCTTGGAACCGAAATTCAATCGACTCAGCTCTGCCAGGAACTTCCCTGGCATCACATCCGAGCCAAGAACCTTGCGGGTGAGAACACAGCGAAGGTGTTTGACATAGCCCACAGCCTGCTCGACATCGCCGGGATCTTGGCAATTGAACCGAATCTGGAAATCTCGCGAAAGGAGGAGCAGAAACTCATTAAAGTGTTTGACCCCAAGACTGATGGCGAATACGCATGGCACATTGGGAAGGTGAAAGCCGATGTTGCGCGTAAAAAATTTTCTGTGACAGGTGAGAACGTGCGCGTGGCCCATCTCGATACAGGGTACACAGAGCACCCGGAACTCGTCATTGGCACAGCCGTAAGGGAAGACCTCGGGTGCAACTTTTATGAGAAGACGGAAGATCCTATGGAGCCTCTTAACACTATTGATGAAGGGCATGGGACTGCGACGGCAAGCGTCCTCGTGGGACTCGCGGGTAAACAACACAAAGAGAGCGATCCTGCCTATGTGGAAGGTGTCGCGCCTGGTGCGGAGTTAGTACCGATTCGGGTTGATAAGGACGCTGTGTTCTGGCGACCAGGGGAGGAAATATCGGGCATCTCCCACGCGCTGAAGCGTAACTGTCAGGTGATCTCGATGTCTCGCGGAGGAGGTTTGGATTTCGATTCCCTACATGATGCCATTAAGCTCGCAATCTCGCGTGGCACAATAGTCGTCGCTGCTGCTGGCAATGATGTGGGAGCGGTCGTCTATCCGGCTAAATATACAGAAGTGGTCTGTGCGGCAGGCAGTACCTTCGACATGACTCCTTGGAAAGATTCATGTCGAGGCCCCGAGGTGACGATTGCAGCTCCTGCCTGGTCCGTCTATCGCGCTCGCACACGGAAGATAAACAACGCATATGCGTTCGATGTGGCGCGCAGTTATGGAACTTCTTTCGCCACTCCGATTGTGGCCGGCGCGGCCGCCTTGTGGATTCAGCGTCACGGCGGCGCAGCGGCGCTCGCAGAAAGGCTTCAAGGTGTAAAAAATATCGCTCCCTCGTTCAAGTACCTCCTTGGCAAAAGTGCTCAACCAGGGAAAAATTGGGACACCGAGTTCGGCCCGGGGATTCTTGACTGCGTCAAGTTGCTATCTTCCGACTTGCCGAAACCAGAAGACAGCCCAAAGATCGAGAACGATTTACGGAAACGGTCAAACGCGTCAAGAGACGGGCTTGCTGAGCAAGTGCTTTCAAATCGAATCGGGAAGTCGGACGATCCACGGGCACAACATCTATGGTCTCTTGAAATCGAGGCGACAACGATACGCAATCCCCAAATTGAATCGCTCCTTGCGACCCCTACGAAGGGAAAATCAGCAAAGCGCCTGGCCGGCACGAATAAAATTGCGAAAGCACTAGCCAAGGACCCTGCGATTTCATCAACGTTACGACAAATCTTGGAGAACTAATACCTTGTCCCCCACCAACTCCCGTAGGAGGAAGGCACTGGGGTTTCCGAGGACGCTCGCCGACCGCTTCCCACGATCCCACCGCGAGTTGCCCTGCTACTTGAGGCCGCCACTAACCCAGTTATTCGGAGTAGCATTCCATCCCTTTGGATTGGTAGATTGAGAGTATGATGACGCCTAGCCATGCGCTGCCGCAAACCGCGCCACCGCGCTGGGGTGGCAGTCCAAGCCCCTTCCACCGTCCGCAGTGCTGCTACGGAGGACAGGCATGGACTGGGCGCTGAGCTTGGATCGGTAGCTACCATGCCCCACGAGGCGACGCTCATCTATAGTACGACGCTGCTTCGTCAGGCAGTATTCGCATTTTGGCGGCGCTCCGTCGGTGTCGGCTTCTTTGTTGCGCTGCTCATTGCCGCGCTCGGTCTCGTTATACTCGTGGCGCTCGGGCAGGCTTCTTGGATCATTGCAGCGCTTGCAACCGTGCTGGCGCTGGGCATCGCCTTCGCCATCGTGGTCTATGTCGTCCACTATCGTCGATCATTGCAAAAGTTCCACCAGATGGACAACCCTCAAGCCACGTTCCGCGCTGAGGAATCCTCGTTCACCATGGTGTCCGACATCGGCACGACCACGCTGCAGTGGTCCGCGGTCAAAGAGCTGTGGCAGTTTTCGAACGTATGGCTGTTGTTGTACTCCAAGGCACAGTTCACCACATTGCCGCTTGCGTGCTTGCCGCCGGACACGCAGGCGTATATTGTGCAGTGCGTTCGTGCCGCAGGTGGCAAAGTTGATGGCTAACCAGCCGATAATCTGTGAAACGTGAATCGCCAGATGTGAAAGATTGCAGTGAAGGGACTCGTGGTCATCCTATATGTTCCGTCTCGATCTCATGACAACGGACTTGTTATACGGGATCAGATAATTCATAGTTAGACAGAACAAGACATTCAGAGGCTCTCATATGTCATCGCAAACCGACACATCTACCAGGAAAAAGCGCGGGATCCCCTGGTATGTCTACTTTGGCGGATCGACTATTTATACGGCCCTTGGTGGTTGGCTGGCCGCAGACTCGTCTCCTCTGGCAATTGTTTGTATCCTCAGCGCACCGGTGGGGTTTTTCTTCGCCTGGAAAGCGTGGAAGCTAGAGAAGCACGACAAGCAAAATCCTTCGTAACCATGTGTTGCAGTGAATGCGACCATTGCGCGCTGGAGGCACCCCACGCTCGCATGGATGCATCACCGAACGCTGCCGAGTGACACATGCCGGACCTTCCCGATGAGCTGATCCGAACGAATGCCATCCTTGGCGAGTATGTCATCATTCATGACGCAATCTTCAAGTTTTCGTGGCGCAAGGCCCTCTCATCAATTCCAGGACTGTTCAAGGCCACTGACTTCGGAGCTCACGGCCGAGAACTCGATCGGCTGGCATCAAACCTGGAGGAGATTTCAACAGCATTGAAGGCAGCGCCAGAGGCGTTGGAGGGTTCCCACCAGTACACGGCGGCGTTGTTCGAAGCGATCCAGGCTCTCCGGGATATCTGCAAGCGGTTTGATGAGAAGAGCCAGGGCGATCTCAGCAAGTATCCGATGTCGGAGTATAACGCCGACCTCAAGAGCTACGAAGAACTCGTGAAAACATGCCAAGAACTCGGCATCGCGTTAAACCAGCGCTTCCGCGATACAGATGTCCTGCCAGAAGGTTGAACCGCATGACTCAGCGGCATCGCCCTAGAGCGCCGGACGCTCTGGAGAACGATCAGCACCGGTGCAAGTGATTATCATGTCTGCAGCGGCGAAGACTACGGTGGAGGAGAGGGGCAGAAGTGACATTACGGCTTCTTCTTGGACTTCCTGTCTTTCCCCATCGGGTTTGGCATGTAAAACCACCAGGCGAGTATCGCTATACCGATTGTCCAGCCGGCCATAATGACCCAGCTCCAAAGCCCTGCCATTTCCATTTAGGGACTCCTTCTAAAACTTAATTGTAGTATGGCGACTATCGCCTTGTCGAGACGCTTCACATTCTCGTTTCTATCCGCTGCCGCCAACTCCTGCATGACCGTTCCGTGCACCCTCACACAAGTTTCGTCGATTTCCCGACAATTCGGCGTGCTTAATGTCTCTTCGGCAGGGAG
The DNA here is from genome assembly GCA_038200685.1 of Nitrospirales bacterium. Lineage (GTDB taxonomy): Bacteria > Nitrospirota > Nitrospiria > Nitrospirales > Nitrospiraceae > Palsa-1315. The sequence continues at coordinate 10,654 of JBBRRN010000011.1, read as the reverse complement.
CACAATCACTGTATCGCAATGCCACCCAGGCTAAGATCCTGGACCCATCCGATGGTTTCGACGTGCTCGCCTATTTCTCTTTTGGGGATATCCGAAAACAGCAGCCAGGTTGGAAGAATGAAACTGATCGTAACCCCGGTCATGGCAAGCCCGGTTCGAGCTTGTCCCTTTAGTGTCACTTTGTCGGACCGGCCCCCAGCGCCGCGACCATGGCCTTGTCGAGTCGCTTCACCTTTCCGCCTCTATCCGTTGTCGCCAACTTGGCTGATCCTTCGACAACCACACGCCGGCTCTCCCGTTCTCGGATCACATGTGAAAACGTAATGGAGGCTGCCGTCCTACCAGAGACAATCGTCTCGACGATCAGCCGGTCACCATAACGAGCTGGAGACCGGTAATCCACTTCAGCATGCATCACGACGAACACCATGCCTTCGTTCAATAGTCCCGCGACTGACACACCGCGCTCTTCCAGATACTGCGTCCGTGCCCGCTCGAAATACTTGAGATAGTTGGCGTAGTACACCACTCCGCCACAGTCGGTGTCTTCGTAGTAGATGCGAATTTCCATGTTCTCCACTGGCAAGACAAGCAGAACAGGCGAGACTCGTCAGAGAATTGGCAGCCTCGACCTCTCGCTAGACATTCAGCACCGGAAACTTCGGCAATGTTGCTTCGCTGACGCCCGACAGCTTGACGACCACGCCGAACAGCTGCTGCACTCGCTCAGCTTTGACCGGCTCGAAGCCGTGGCCAAGGACGGCATGGCTGGCGGCGTCGAGCAGGGGTTTCAACGTGGGCCACTCGCGTAAAAAGGCTTGGCCCATCTGGTCGCCCAATCCAGCCAACGCACGAAACTGCGCCTGTACGGGCAATTTGTACTTGCCGTCGAGATCTTCAAGCCAACAGGACCGACAGGTCTCTTGTAGCGCCTGCGGCAATTGCTCCGGCTGTACGTCCCAGGATTTGATCTGGTATTGCTTAAACAGTTGTCGCTGGGCAAAGGCTTCGAGCGCACGCACGAGTGAGACCATTGCGGATTCCGAGTCGTGCGGGCCATGCAGTCTCCGGCTTGCATGGGCCAGCAGGTCGAGAGCCTGCATGTCTTTTACGGGAGCAGGATCGAGGACGAGCTTCTCTAAGAAGCCCGCATTCGCTTTAATGGCCGGTAACAGCGGCGTAAGTCCTGGAGATCCACCCCACAGGGCCGCCATCTCAAAGGCCTTCACGGCACTCTTCAACTTCTCCCAGGCTTGACGATAATGAAACCGCTCCCACAGATCGTAACCATCGGCCAGATCTGCAAAAGCACGATAGAGAGGTTTCTGCCCTCCGCTCACCTTGGCTTCGACCTCGCGGAACAGCTTGGCCGCTGCAGCAAACAATTTCCGGTTGAATAGCTCACAGCCTTCACGGCGTGAGACAGTTGCCGCCTCATCCCACGGATTTACCTGTGTCCATACGAATGACTCCCCGGCAATATCAATCCTGTCCTCTTCCTGTCCCTCTCGTGCCGGCACAAGCGACACAATCCGCGAACTCATCGGCATAGTTACTAACATGAGCGCCCCAGCCATGGCTGGAGTGGCTCCCGTCACATCGATGACGAGCTCGCCTGGCTGCACATCCCATGTCCGTAACATCTCCGGGAGCGTCAGCGCGAGCGCCTGATAACAGATCACAAATTCGCCGGTCTGCGCAAGGATCACCCAATCCCAGCGTCTGGGCAGGTGCTCGATCTTGGCCTGGACTTCTGATTCTACAAGCGATTTCGCCCCTTCCGGCAACACGAAGCAGAGCGAATCCGGCTGGAGGCGATTGATAGAATAGACCGCCGCCGCCGCATGACCGGTAAGCGCGATGACTAAGGCTTTGACTGGTTGGTCGTGCGCCATTGCGCGCGGACTATACCATAGGACGGCGTAAAAGCCTTCCGGCTTGACGGTCTTCGGAAACACGCTTAGACTTTCATGACGATCTCCCACTCCCCCGCAACTCTTTCGAACAGTACATGAGGCTCCCCGATGGTCTGGTGGTATTGGATGCTTCTCGGTCTCGTCCTGCTCGGCATCGAGATGGTCACCCCCGGAGGCTTCTACATTCTATTCTTTGGACTGGCAGCCTTGATCGTGGGCAGCCTGGCCGGCCTGGGGATCGCTCAAGCGGACTGGCTCCAGTGGCTAATGTTTTCGGGACTCGCCATTCTATCTCTACTCGTCTTCCGTGGCCCGCTCTTGGGCCGGCTGAAAAAACAGGATGCGGATCTGCCTGCCGTGGATACCCTCGCCGGTGAAAGCGCCATTCCCCTCGAAGACTTGGCGGCGAACGGCACCGGCAAGGCGGAACTGCGCGGCACGACCTGGACTGCACACAATGCCGGACCTACCCCCTTGACGAAGGGCCAACGGTGCAAGGTCGATCGGATCGAGGGACTTACCGTCTGGATATCGGCGGAATGAGCAGACGCAGCTTGGAACGAAAACGGAGGAATCCACGATGAGCGAGGGACTGTTCGTACTGCTGGTCTTGGCTGCGCTGGTGCTGATCGTCGTCGCCAAGACCGCCGTAGTCGTGCCGCAGCAAAGTGCTTATGTGGTCGAACGGCTCGGCAAATATGCGGCCACGCTGGATGCGGGGTTTCATATGCTCCTCCCCTTCATCGACCGCATTCGCTACAGACACTCGCTCAAGGAAGCGGCCATCGACATCCCGGAACAGGTCTGTATCACGCGCGATAACGTGCAGGTGTCGGTGGACGGCATCCTCTACCTCAAAGTCTTGAACCCTCAGCGCGCCTCGTATGGCATCAGCGATTTTCATTTTGCCCTGATCCAACTGGGGCAGACCACGCTGCGAAGCGAGATCGGCAAGATTGAACTGGATCGGACGTTCGAAGAACGGACCAACATCAATATTCAGGTGGTGAACGAACTCGACAAAGCCTCGGAGGCTTGGGGCGTCAAAGTCCTCCGGTACGAGATCAAGAACATCACCCCGCCGAAAGGCGTACTGGACGCGATGGAGAAGCAGATGCGGGCGGAGCGGGAAAAGCGGGCGGTGATTCTCACGTCCGAGGGCGAACGCGACGCGGCGATCAACCAGGCCGAAGGCGAAAAGCAGCAAGTCATCAAAGCCTCGGAGGCAAAGAAGCAACAGCAAATCAACGAGGCAGAGGGAGCCGCCGCAGCCATTCTGGCCATCGCGCAAGCGACTGCTGAAGGACTCCGCAAGGTCGCGGAAACGATTCAGGTTCCGGGAGGTCAGGAAGCCGTCCAGCTGCGCGTGGCGGAACAGTACATCACCAAGTTTGGAGAGCTGGCGAAAACGACCAATACCCTCATCCTGCCGGCGACGGTCTCCGATGTCGGTTCGATGATCGCCTTGGCGATGAGCGCCATTCGACAGACAGGCCCCATCGCTACCATAAAATCGTAACAGGCCAGCGAGTTATGTTTGACAGATGCAAGAGGGTTGCCTAGAATCGCTTCCCATGAAAGAGCATGTACTGAGTACGTTTGCCGAGAGCGCGAGCGTCAAGCAACAATTTGCGCGCGAACATGCCGATCGCATCGTGCAGGTCGCAACACTGATGGCCACGGCCTTTCGTGAAGGCCACAAAGTCCTATTGTTCGGCAACGGCGGCAGCGCCACGGATGCGGCCCACATCGCCGCCGAATTCGTCGGCCGCTATAAACGGGAGCGGAACCCCCTCCCGGCCATCGCCCTCGCCACCGACATCGCCGCCATTACCTGCATCGCCAACGACTACGGGTTCGAAGAACTCTTTGCCCGACAGATCCACGCCCATGGACAGAAAGGCGACGTCGCCATCGCCATCAGCACCAGCGGCAATTCTCCCAACGTGTTGAAGGGAGTGGAGGCCGCGCGGGCCTGTGGCCTCACCACCATCGGCTGGACTGGAGGGACCGGCGGGAAGCTGGCCGGCCTGGTGGAATATCCGTTCGTTGTACCTTCGACGGTTACAGCCCGCATTCAAGAAAGCCACATCACGCTCGGCCACGTCCTATGTGAACTCATCGAGGAACAGCTCCTTGGCAAAGCCTCCTGACCGTCAACGGGTCCCCGTCACGGCTCCGAGCCTAATCGCACCGATCGATGTGTCGGATCTCACGACCTATCCGCTCAAGAAACGGTACAGCAAGGTTCGCGTCTCGGATTTTGCCAAACCTTGGCGCCCTGGAGGCAGCTTCAGCCAATTCTATCGTTCGCTGCCTGATATCCTTGGCGTGAAATCGTTGCGCGCAGTCGCCAAAGCCGTCGCGAAGGCCCATCGTAAAGGCCGTCCCGTCATCGTAGGGCTCGGCGCGCACGTCATCAAGGTCGGATTGAGTCCGATTCTCGTGGATCTCATGCAACAAGGGATCCTGTCGGCCGTCGCCATGAACGGCGCGGGGATCATTCACGATTTTGAATTAGCACTCCTAGGACACACATCTGAAGAAGTCGACGCGGAGATCGATGAGGGGCGCTTTGGGATGGCGGAAGAAACGGGTCGTATGCTGAACGAAGCCATCGTCCGCGGGGCCCACGATCGCGAAGGGCTGGGCGAATCCGTCGGCCACTACATCAACCGGCGCCAGGGGCAGTTTCCCCATCGCGGGACAAGCATTTTGGCGACCGGAGTGAAGCTCGGTATTCCGGTCACCGTGCACGTCGCCATTGGAACCGACATCATCCATATGCATCCTGCCGCGGATGGAGCCGCTATCGGTGCAACCTCGCTGCTGGACTTTCGGCGGCTCGCGGCCGTTGTGTCGGGGATGGAAGATGGCGTGTATCTCAATCTCGGCTCTGCCGTTATTTTGCCGGAAGTCTTCCTCAAAACGGTGTCGCTGGGACGCAATCTTGGTCATCATCTGACCAAGATTACGACCGTGGATATGGATTTCCGAGCTCACTACCGTCCCCTGACCAACGTGGTACGGCGGCCGACCCAGAAGGGCGGGAAAGGCTACTCCCTGATCGGCCACCACGAAATTATGGTGCCGTTGCTGGCTGCGGCAGTGTACGAAGAGTTGGGGTAACCCCTTCGCATGCCTCTAGACCCATCCCCTCCGATGACCTCGCAGCATCTGACCCAGATGTGGAGTGAACTGAATGAACGCTACTTCGGAAGCCTACTACCCCAGATCGACCTGCGCTGGAGCCGTCGGCTGACCTCCTCGGTCGGCATGTTCGTGAGTCGTCGAGGACCGCGGCCAAGGCTCGATCAGGAAGGTCTTCGCCCGCCGACCAGGCGCGAGATTCGCCTATCCCTTCCCTTGCTCCAACAGGCCGCCCAACGGAGCGCGTACGGCGAGCAAGAGGTCGTGAATACGCTGGCGCACGAAATGATTCATCAATGGCAGTTCGATATCCTGAAGCGGCGACCGAATCATGGAGCGGATTTTCTCCGCAAGATGACCGAGATGAATCGAGACGGCGCCCTGGCGATCACCATCTACCATTCGTTACAGAGGGAAGTCCTCGCTCTCACCCGATTTGCCTGGCGCTGCCGGCAATGCGGCCGAGTGTACCGACGCCAACGTCGAACGATTCAGCCGCGGCGGCACCATTGCGGTATCTGTCGGGGATTACTACAAGAATTGGGATCGGTCAGCCTGGTTCCAACTGATTCCGAACGTGCTTCCCACACAACAGTGCCTCCCTCTGAACGCCTCTTGCGGTCTGTTCAATTGACCTTTACCTTCTAGGCTCCGGTTCAGGAGGACGCGATGCGTTGGTCTCGCCAGATCGTCTTCGGGGATGTCGATGCCATGTTCGCTTCGGCGGCCGTGGTGAAGGACCCGAGCCTCGCCGGTAAACCCGTGGCGGTCGGCGGCCCACCACCACGGGGGATCATCGCTGCAGCCAGTTACGCTGTGCGGGCATTCGGCATCTACTCGGCCATGCCGACCGCGAAAGCCCTCCAGCTCTGCCCCCACCTTATACTGCTTCCTCCTGACCGGCCCCTGTACCGACAGCTACACGATGCGATGCAGCACGTCACCGATCAATTATTCCCTCTCACCGAATGGAGCAGCATCGACGAGTTTTATGCCGACACGACACAGCTCCAGACCCGTCATCCCGATCCTCGCTCCCTGGGGCAACTCGTGAAGGATACGCTGTACGAGGCCACGGGCTTGTGCTGCACCATCGCCATCGCGACCGGCAAAACCGTCGCAAAAATTGCCGCGGATAGCCACAAGCCTGATGGGCTGGTCACGATCCAGCCGGGTATGGAAGAAGCATTCTTAGCACCGCGGCCTCTGCGTGCAATGCCTGGGATCGGTCCTAAAACCGCCGCGCGCCTGGAACCGCTTGGACTCAAGACGATCGGTGAGCTGTTGGATCCACGCTGGGATCAGCCCTTGCGCCATATCTTCGGCACGCGACTCCACTGGGTTCGAGAGCTGGCGAGAGGGATCGACCAGGAATCGGTGGTGGCCGACCGAGAATCCAAAAGCCTCAGCCACGAGACCACATTTGAACACGACACACATGACCGTGCTTTTTTAGCACATACCCTGCGCGGATTCCTCCGTGACCTGGCACGGGACCTCCGACAAGAAGGATTGGCCGCCGGATCCTGCACGGTGAAGCTGAAGAATGCCCGTTTTGCCATCTCGACCAAACAGCATCGCTTTCCTCACCCGCTGAATTACGATCCCGACATGTGGCCGACCATCCAACAGGCGCTAGAGGAACTCCTCCGGCCCGGCATCGAGTACCGCTTGGCCGGACTCGCGCTCTCCTCCTTGACTCCTGCGCCAACTGGACTGTTCGACCAACGACGCACAAAGGCTATCGAGACGATGGACGCGCTGATGACCAAGCATGGGTCCTCGGTGATTGGGTTAGGCGGCGTGAACCGTGACGACACCGATTAATAATGCTAAACCGCGGTGGTCCATGATTTACGAATTCCTTGGAAGACGCAGCGGGAGCGAGAGGCACCAAGAGGATGATGAAAAAGCCCGCCCAGCAAGGCCGCAGCGAGCGAAAGGCCGAGGCGTACGCTTCGGTACGTTGCGGCCTTGAGCGATATGAGAACGCCGCTGGAGGGCTTTTGCAGCATCCTCAATCTGTCTCTTTCCATCTGGACACACAGCCGGTATGATGGGGCATGCCCACGAAGGTCGTGACCAAGGAGCAGCTCGCTCCGCTCTTGCAACAAGCTCGCGGCCAGAAGAAACGGGTCGTCTTTACTAACGGCTGTTTCGATCTCATGCACGTAGGCCATACGCGCTACCTCCAGGCTGCGAAAGACCTGGGCGACCTTCTGGTCGTCGCGGTGAACAGCGATGCCTCCGTCAGGAGTTTGAACAAGGCGCCGGATCGGCCGATCGTTTTAGAAGCTCAGCGTGCGGAAGTGATCGCTGCGCTGGGCTCGGTCGACTATGTGATTCTCTTTAACGAGCCGGATCCCCATAGCCTGATTGAAGCAGTGCAGCCGGATGTCCTGGTCAAAGGCGGAGATTGGGCAGTGGAACAGATCGTCGGCCGAGAGATCGTGGAAGCTCGCGGTGGGGTCGTCCGTACTATTCCGTTGGTTCCAGGCATGTCCACCACTTTGCTGATCCAACGTATTCGCTCAACCACAACATAAGCAGGATGCTGAAACAGTCCGCCAGCTTCGTTCTCGCATCGTTCAGGTCCTCAACGGGGACCCGGCCGCCTCACCACTCGGCGGCGCGCACAGACTTGGTGCTCCTTATTCGTCGCACCGTGCGCCCCCGAGGGTACGCCTCCGGTTTCGACTCGCCTCCGGCCTTGCTGACGAACTGTTTGAGCAGCCTGCTCAACTGTTCGCCTCTTGTTTTATTCCCAACCTGTCGATCAACGGAATGTTGCGATGAGGGACTCGCGATTCCCTAGCCTATTACGCCATGTCCATTGCAATCTCCGCTGCATCAGCCTCTCAATGGTTCGTTCCTGTCACCACGGCGCTCGGGAATGGAACAGGTCGTCCCTCTGTGACCGGCCTGTATGGTTCTGCCGCCGGTCTTGCCCTCACCACCCTCCTGCATCCCCAATTGGGGAAATTGGGGCATCGATCGTGGCTGATCGTCACTGGGTCGGACGAGGCGGCTGAACGCCTCTTTGACGACCTGCATTTTTTCCATGACCTCACCGGCATTCCGACTACCTCCCTCGCCCTGTTCCCGAGATGGGAAACCTTGCCGTACGAGGGCAGCGCGCCCCATGTCGGTCTCATCGCGCGTCGGATGAACGCCCTGCATCACATCCGAACGACACCGCACACCTGTCTCGTCACCTCCATCGCGGCTCTGATGCAACGACTGCTGCCCGTCACGACCTTCATCAGCACCACCCTGCAATTCAAATTGAACGCCGCGATTGAACGAGAAGTCCTCACCGGAGGGCTCTTACGCCTCGGCTACCGCAAGGTTTCAGTGGTGGAGATCCCCGGGGAGTTCAGTATTCGAGGCGGTATTGTGGATATTTTCTCGACGGCCTATGCCGACCCGCTACGTGTCGAGTTTCTTGGCGAAACCATCGATTCGCTCCGACTCTTCGACCCTGCCACCCAGAAATCCACCGCGAAGCTGGATCGAGCCGTCGTCCTTCCCGCACGGGAATACCTGCGGGCGGAGACGTCGCCGGACGCCCTCGCTCCCATTCCTGCAGACGCCGAGTGGCGCGCACCGGAACTCTATCCCAACATGGACAACCTCCTCGATTATTTCACCGAGCGACCGCTGTTAGTTCTGGATCAGCCGGCCGCATTGACGGGAGCCTGTGAGGACCTCTGGACAAAAATCGCCGATGGCTATCTCCGCCACGCCGACCGGGAGACGGTCGTCCCCTACCCGTCGCCAGAGCGGTTGTTTCTTTCCTGGCCGGAACTCATGGATCACACGAACGGTTGGTCCACGCTTGCGCTTGAACCCCTGACTCCAAGCGATGCGTCATGGAATCCGGTTCAGGCCTTTCCCGCTCAGGCTCCGGCCAGCGCCGGTCTTGGAGCCCGTGGCATGCCCTTCAGCCAGACCCTCGCCATCATGGATCGCCTGCGAGATGAATCCCGCGTGGTGCTCGTTGCAAGAAGTCGCGGCCAAGTGGACCGATTGCTGGCGCTCTTACGCGAGCACGATGTGCCGGCGATGGGATGGACAACGGGCACCTGGGCCGTGACAAGCAAAACCAAAGCGCCGTTTTATGTCTTGCACGGCGATCTGTCGGCTGGATTCCTTGCACCGGACTTGCGCCTGGCCGTGCTGACGGAAGAAGAATTGTTTGCGAAGGGCGCGCGCCACAAGCCGCAGGCTAAGAGCAAAGCGGCGACATTTCTCTCATCGTTGGAAGATCTCAATGTGGGGGATTATGTCATCCATGTCCAACATGGCATCGCCAAATATCGAGGCCTGAAACGTCTCTCGGTGCAGGGCTTTGACAGCGACTATTTGATCTTGGAGTTCGCCGGTGGCGACACCTTGTATGTTCCCCTGGAACGACTCGACCAGGTGCAACGATACAGCGGGGCGGACGGCCATGCGCCGCGCCTGGAACGGCTTGGCGGCGCCAATTGGGCCAAAACCACGGCGCGTGTAAGGAAGGACATCGAGGAAATGGCCCACGAGTTGGTCGATCTGTATGCCAATCGTGAGCTCGTAACCCGCCATGCCTATGGATTCGATAGCACCATGTATCACGAGTTCGAAGCGGCCTTCGAGTACGAAGAAACAGACGATCAACTCAAAGCCATCCAAGACATTACACACGACATGGAGTCCAGCAAGCCGATGGACCGATTGGTGTGCGGCGACGTCGGGTACGGGAAAACGGAAGTGGCGATGCGTGCAGCCTTCAAGGCGGTGGAAGCGAATCGCCAGGTGGCAGTGCTCGTCCCTACAACCCTGTTGGCTCACCAACACTATGACAACTTCTCCGAACGGTTCGCGCCGTTCCCGGCTCGCGTGGCTCTGCTCTCCCGATTCCAGTCGCCGAAAGAGGCCAAAGCCATTCTCAAAGACGTGGCATCCGGCGCCGTCGATGTGGTGATCGGAACCCACCGGCTGATCCAGAAGGATGTCGTATTCCGCGACCTGGGGCTCGTAATTATCGACGAGGAGCAGTGGTTCGGCGTCAAACACAAAGAACGATTGAAACAGCTCCGCACCCAAATCGACGTCTTAACGCTTACGGCCACTCCGATTCCCCGCACCTTGCAAATGGCCATGGCGAGTGTGCGAGATCTCTCGATCATCGAGACCCCTCCGGCGGGCCGCTTGGCCATTCGCACGCAGGTCGTCCGATCCAACGATACGCTCATCCGAGAGGCGATCTTGCGCGAACTAGGCCGTGGCGGGCAGGTCTACTTCGTCCATAACCGAGTCGAAACAATGGAAAAGACAGGGGCTTGGCTCCACCAACTGGTACCCGATGCGCGGATCGTGATGGCTCATGGACAGATGAACGCCAAACCGCTTGAAGCTGTGATGCTGAAGTTCTTTCGCCGTGAGGCGGACGTGCTGATCGCCTCGGCCATTATTCAATCGGGAATCGACGTCCCTCATGCCAATACGATCTTCGTCAACCGCGCCGACATGTTCGGACTCGCGCAGTTGTACCAATTGCGTGGACGGGTTGGCCGAAGCGGCGATCAAGCCTATGCCTATTTCCTGGT
>JBBRRN010000010.1:0-18278 GCA_038200685.1 Nitrospirales bacterium | reverse complement strand
TGTCGATGGCCTCGGCGAATCCATCGCTCCTCCCCAAGCATGAAGGTTACCCGATGAAGAACAGTGGAAGCCCTGTGACGGGCCAGCCGACCGCCAACGATCCTGGTCAATCGGATGCGCGTGGTGAGGGTTCGCTGAATAAGGCATCCGACTCCTTTAAGAGCGCCCAGCAGAGTCTCAAGAAGACGGACAATGAGCGAATCACCACAGGCCAGGGAGCGAATCAGCTTCCGACTGTGCAGGGGCCTCAGATCAAGATCGCCCCACCAGTAACTTCCGCAACAAAGATCACCGGTGATCGGAAGATCGAGTAGTCGAGTCTTGAACGAGATACGGTAAGGGAGGTACCGGACCTATCCGGTGCCTCCCTGTTTTTTTGTGCGTCGTATCTGCCTAGGGGTTGTGACCGTGCGTAATCTGAATCGCCAGAGTTTCTCGGCCCACTTGCCCGCATAGTCGACACCGATTCTGGGATACGCGCCGACCGTTCCCCTTCCCACTCCTTCCCCTCGGTCCTCAAACCACAGAGATTCGCCGATCGTGAGATCCACCAGGTTGAGACAGCGATCGATCTGCAGCGCGCGGCAAAGCCGCCCAGGCCCATCGATCAACTCCCCCTCGAGTTCAATTGCCCTGATCAATACGGCTGAGGGAAACTCCTCCCGTTCCGTCACGACGTTCAGACAATGGTACATCCCAGAGATGAGGTAGACGTAGGCAACCCCTGCCGGACCAAACATGACATCCGTCCGTTGCGTCCTCCCTTTCGACGCATGGCAAGCCCTATCTTGAGATCCGACATAGGCCTCCACTTCGACGATCTTACCCGCGATCTCTCTACCATTGATGCAACGGATGAGATATTTCCCCACAAGCGACCGCGCCACTATAAGCGTGGAGCGATTGAAATAGTTGCGTCGAAGAATTCTATCTTTTGTCTTCATATGAGCTAACTATAGGCTGCTCAAAATGGTCACCAGGCAAGGCCGCAGGCGACGCCAACACCGCAGGTGTACCCTCTGGGGTACATTGAAGCTGGTGGCCATTTTCAACAGCCGTTAGAAATACCACGCGACGCCGCCCATGAACGTCCGCGGATTCCCCGGCACGAAATGAATATCGTTGACCGACGCCGTCTCATTCCTCAGTCGCGAGTCAAATGAAAATATGGCCTGCTCCCACTTCGTGTTGAACAGATTCTGAATGAAGAAGAACGCCTCCAGACGTCCATAGGACAAGTTAATCGGCAGTTGATAGCGCTCTGAAAGGTCGAAGTCAATCCAGGAGGGAGATTTGACGCTCCGGTCCTCTGTGAGAGGCCGTACACCGAGATAGGTCGCTTGTAGTTGAGAGGTCAGGCCTTCAGGCCAACGCACCAACACTGCGCCATACCCTGTCACTTCAGGGGCTAGCGGAATCGCATCGCCGTTCCGAAATTCGGCCTTCGTCCATGTCACGCTGCCGTTAAAATACACTGGACCCCAGACTTGTCCGCGCGCGGCCACTTCCACGCCCTCTCGTCTGCTCGGGCCGCGAATTTCGGTCGTCCCTTCGTCTCCCACGAATACAAGTTCGGACTTGAGATCCAATCGCCACAGGGTGGCGATGAATTCAATGCCTTGTGGCCCCCCGGGTTTCGATCGTACCCCGACCTCATAGCTCTGGGCTCGCGCAAGCGGTGAGGACCCCGGCGCCACGGCCGAGCGCGCGTCATTGCTGTGATAGCCCTCGCCATAGTTCGCAAAGAATTCCGTGCTGGCCCAGGGCCCCAGAATGAGATTCATTTTCGGGAGGACGATGCTGGAGCTTGTCCGGCCGGCTGGCTGTTCTGCGCAGGTCGAGCAACGATTGCGCACATCGAAGGTGAACGTTTCAGCGCGCAGGCCTCCCGCGAGCCTCATCCACGACGTCGGCTGAACCTCCGCCTTCACGAACGGCGCATACGACGCCTCAAGAATATCGCTATCTGTGGTGGCCCCTGTCGGCATTCTCGTCGTTTGGGTCCCCAACCGGGCATGGATATTGTCTACTCTGGTTTGAAACCCGACCGTCCCAATGCTCGGCACACCCAGCACCTCTCCGCGCTGTTTGTATCCAACATCTCCGCCATACATAATACGTCGATCGGCTTGCTGAATGCCGTCGCCATTGACGTGATCGTTGAGAAAGAACGTGAAATTGGTGAGAAGATCCAGCCGGTAATACTGCCCATACACGTTGGCAAAAAACTGACCGTCCGATATCGTGTCATAGTGATAATTCAACCTGGCAGTGCTGCGGAGCGTATTGCCGCCTTCTGAAGGATCGATCGCACCGAACCGATTGATCGTGCCGTCCGTGATTGCGCGAAAGGGAATCTCTCCGGAGCCATTCCACTGAGACTTCAGAAACGTGCCGGTCAGACTTAATTCATCCCGGCCTGTCAGATTGGTCGTTATTTTGCCGAACAGGTTGGTCCGAAAGTACCGATTCCCATTCTCGAAAGGGCCATTGGTGTAATACCCCTCGGCAGCGAACAAGGTGCGGACCTTGTCCTTGGTCGGCGAGAACATGAGCAGATACCTCTGCGTATCGAACTGACCGCCGGTCGCCTGAGCAACCCCTTCTTTAACCACCTGTCGCGTCTTGAAATTCACCGCCCCTGCCGTGGCAAAGTCGCCATATTCAGGAAGATAGGCCCCTTTGGAGACATCCAGCCCCTCAATGGTTTCCGGAATAATAAAATTGAGGTCGGCGTAGCCTTGTCCATGCGCATGGGTGCGCAAGTTGATCGGCATCCCGTCTGTGAAGAACGCGACATCGGTGCCGTGATCGGCATCGAACCCACGCAGAAAATATTGATCCGCTTTCCCTGCCCCGCCTGAATGTTCGACGGCAAGGAAACCGGGAATCAGGCGTAATACTTGAGAGGGACGTCCCTGCGGCTGGAGAAGAATTTCTTTGTCCGGGATGAACTGCTGGGAGGATGCCGCGACCGGTCGTTCTCCGATGACAGAGACTTCCGGAACCTCCAACTCGGGCACGTCAGGATCGTGGGCCTGCACCGACTCCACAAAGGTCAATCCCACCAAGATCAACGCAGACAAGACAAATAGAAGGCGCCGCATCCTCACATCCTCACTTTCATGACATGGACGGATGAGACGCCCACAGTAATCTGACGACAGCCGACTCATCGACTGGCGCAGACCCTCGTGGTCCGGCTACTGCTCTGGTTTGGGAAAGCCCAGCTAGGCGGGCAAGGCCTCACTGATCAGGAAACGAACTCGAGAGAGAGACTGGGCAATCAACGCGTCGAGGGTACCCGTCCCTGCCCCCACAATTTCCACACGAGCCCGATTAATGGGAAGCAGAACCTTCGTGGCCCTTGCTCCGAGAATAGCGTGAACGATCTCCGGCGTGACCTCACCGAGCATCGCGCCCGGCAATACCATATTCAGCGAGGCGACGATGACGTCCACTGTAGACAGCGTGTCGGCGATCGCGCGATGCCCGACACCCACCTGCGTCGCGCCGGCCTATTTCATCGCCGCCGCTGCGACGGTGTTTGTCCCCAACGCCACAATGTGATATGCCTGGCCGAGTTCCAATCGGAGTCCTGCTACCAGCCGAGATCCAAGACCACCGCCCCGCCCATCTATAACACAGACCCGCATGGCCTACACCAGCCCCTTACCGGTTGTCGTCATGGTGAGTTTGCCGTGTTTCACGCCCTTGACCGACACCAAAGCATCCGCCACTTTCTTGATCTCCGACCCCTTGCCTTTCACGACAAGCACTTCAAGGCAATGGTCGTGGTCAAGATGGACGTGCATGCCAGAGAGAATCTGCCCATGATAGTCATGTTGAATGTCGGTCAACTTTCCCGTCAGATCGCGCACATGATGGTCGTAGACGAAGGTGATCGTGCCGATCGTCTCCCTGTTCCCGTCCCACTCCTGCTCAACTAAGTTGTCTCGAATCAGATCCCGTAACGCCTCCGAGCGGTTGGTGTACTTGCGCTTCTTGATGTGTAGATCGAACGCATCAAGCAAATGATGGTCCAATGACACGCCGAATCGAATAAGCTTTTTCATGGCTGCCTCAGAGTAGCACGATTTTTATTTTCATAGCACAGCCTATGTGTACTCGCAAGAGGAATGTGTCGGCTCTGAGCTTCCTACGGAGCCCCAGTAGCGGTTGGATTCATTGATGTGAGAGGGAAATCATGGCAGAGGGCATTCGACCCTGCGCCCCGTGGCAGGAGTCAGCATCGAAGGCGGAACAACCGGACTGGAATAATTCCCGTAGGTCGCCGCTTTCACCCTCTTGCAGAAAGCGGCTGGCCAATTACACGGGTAAAAAGAGCGTGACCGTATTACGGCAACGGCATGTTCTGGGTAGAGGAGATCATCAGCATGAGGCTGCCGGTTTCTGTCCAGGCTGGAGGATGGATGGAGCCAGATTCGGCCCGGTGATAGTCGCCAGCATACATGAGGCGGCCTGCATAGTAGCAGGTGCCTTCAAGCACGTAGAACTCTTCCATTTGGGCATGCCGGTGGGAACCATACATGAACCCTGATTCCATGCGACAGAGCACCGTCGCCTTGACGTTGTCTCACCAACATAGAATCTCCCCTGTTACTACTACGAGTGGAGGAGGGAGATCGGATTTCTCCTTTTCATATTTTTTTGCGCCCATTTCAGAGGCCGGAATATATCACCAGCTACAACGCTCGCAACATACATACACATCCAAATCCGGTCGAGCCTCGTAAGTAAGATCAAGGCGCGGCAGGTATCGACAAAATCGCGCGTCATTCAACATTCATCTTTCATTCACCAGGAGGGCAGGGCCATGAAGACTAGAATCGCATCCTATCTCATCATCAGTGGATTGACGCTCAGCGTCACGGGCTGCAACACAATGGAATCGACATCTGGCCCCACGGTCTCCAAATCGACGGCCATGGCAGAGAAGCCGCTCTACGATCGTTTGGGCGGCAAACCGGCCATCACCGCTGTCGTGGATGATTTCGTCGGGCGCGTCGCCGCCGACAACCGTATCAACGGCAAGTTTGCCAACACGGACATTCCCAGATTCAAAATGCTGTTGATGGAACAGATCTGCCAGGCTTCCGGCGGGCCTTGCGCCTACACCGGCCGCAGCATGAAAGCTACCCATGCCGGCATGGGCGTCAGCAGCAGCGATTTTGATGCACTAGTCGGGAATCTCGTCGCCACCCTCAACAAATTCAAGGTCCCTGAGCGCGAGAAAAACGAATTGCTCGGCGCGCTGGGTCCGATGAAGGGCGACATCGTCGAGAAACCCATGGCCTCCGTGCACTGATATGTACTCGCGCACATCGACAACAGCACTTTCGTATCGGCCTCAACGCACTGTTCTCTGAGGAGGTATCTATGAAATCCCTCGTACTATCGGCGCTGGGCCTCGCGCTCGCCGTGGGCATACTGCCCGGTTGCAGCGGGAGCGGGACCGACACTCCATCTATCGTATCCAATGGACCACCGGCGGCAGCGGTAGAGGATGACCAGCGGATCTCACAATCGGACGCGTTGACAGCTACTGAGGTTGCCTTGGTCAATCAGGCCAATTCGGAGCCTGCGCCGCCACAATTACCAGACCTCTAACCGGATGCCGCCTTGGACGGCGGCCTTATTCACAAGGAGGCGACAATGTTAAGACAGATTCGACTACTCACCCTGGCAATACTGGCGCTGTTCATCAGTGGGCCGGTCTTCGCCGCCAGTCATCGCGAAGCTCCGTTGATCGCGAACGACCCCGCAGCAGACATCACCGACTTTTATTTATTCAGAAGTTGGCAGGACTCAGACAAGGCTATCGTGATCATGAACGTGATTCCAAGCCAGGAACCAGGGTCAGGTCCCAACTATTTCAATTTCGCCGACGATGTGCTCTACGAGATCCATATCGATAACAACAAGAATAATATTGCAGGGAACATCGTCTATCAAATTCGCTTTAAGACCGAGATCAGGCAACCAGGGAATGTGTTTCCCCTTGCCTATGTCGCACTCCCGCCGATCACGGCACTCAGTGGCTCAGGGTCAGAGGGATTACTTGTGCGTCAGAGTTACACGGTCACGGAAGTGCGCTTCGGTCAACCGCCAAGGGACTTAGGCACCAGCCCGATGTTTGCGGTGCCGTCGAACGTCGGCGCCCGAACCACGCCGAACTACGAACAGCTGGCGGCCAAGGGGATTTTTCCATTGAAGAACGGCGGGCGGGTGTTCGCCGGTCAGCGGGATGAGACGTTCTACATCGATCTCGGTGGAACGTTCGACACGCTCAATCTCCATGTGTCTCCAATCCTCTCACCAGCCGACGATGCAAACGACGCGCTTCTGCTCGGCGCCGCGCGCGATACGTTTAGCGGTTTCAACGTCAACACCATTGCCTTGGAAATCCCGATCAGCGACCTGATGGGCCCGAACGGCAACAAACTCATCGGCGCCTACGCCACGACGAGCCGTCCGAAGGTCACAGTCATCAAGAAAAACGGTGATCGGGACAATTCATCCCGGTTCGTCCAAGTGGCCAGAATGGGCAATCCGTTGGTGAACGAATTGGTCATTCCGACGAACATGAAAGATAAATGGAACGCGACGGATGCCGAAGACGAAGCCGAGTTCGTCTCATTCTATTGCAACTCGGCACTGGCGACTGCGCTGAATACGGTGTTCGCCACCGGCTTCCCGACCACGAACAGAGAAGACCTCGTCAACGCGCTACTCCGATACAACCCGGGCCCACCGGTCTGCGGTGGGGGCAAAGCCAACGAGACCTTGGCGGACTTCGTACGAGTAGACTTGAACGTACCTCCGACTGCGCCGGAAAGCCAGAGGCGCTTGGGCCCACTCGCCCATGACGAGAGTGGAAACGCCGCTCCAGACAAAGCCGGCTGGCCAAACGGACGTCGACCGAACGACGACGTCACAGATGTCGCATTACGGGTCGTGGGTGGAATCTTGACGAACCCAGCTACCCCCAATCTGGGGGACGGCGTGAATTTCAACATCGGATCGGTCGGCGGGAGCAAGACCGCCAACGGCATTGCCACGGCCTTCCCTTTCCTTCCAACACCGTTCGACGGACGGGACCGTCGCCATATCGATCCAGGAGAAGCGATCAATTAGCAGGAGCCTCGGGGGTGTCGCGCATGAGCGCGACACCCTACAGATGAGCAATTCGCGCAACAAGCGAGAGAACGGACATGCAGTCAAGAATCGTTCAACGACGCCGGATGGAAGGATGGGGATTCTCGCTGATCCTCCACGGAATCCTTCTCCTCGCAATCGTATCGGCATTCCGTCATCTGCCTATCCCAAGGCACCGAGAACCCTTTCGGTGGAATGTGACATTTGCTGAGTCGCCACAACAGACTACCCCCGTTGAATCGGACAGCGATGTTCTTCTTGCGAATACGTCCCTTCGAGCGAGCGAAGCCACAGTCCCCGGCTCAGCATCTTCGCAAACGAACGCGCTCAGGCCTCCCAAACAAACAAAGAATGACCGCAATCACATCGCCGAAGCATCCAGCGGCACGAGGCCACTGCTGGCCACACCATCGCCAACGCTCATGGCGCAAACACAGCCAGAGGTTTCACCACAGATGCCCTCCACCACACAGAGAACACCGGTTGTCCAAGAAGCTCTAGCAAGCGAACAACCGAACCCAGACATGACCGCATCACTCTTCAGTAGGGGCACGTCAGCGCAACCCATAGCCACAAAAGAGCAGGAATTACCATCTTCCCCGACATCCATTGCCCCATATGCGGCAATGGCACCAGCCCAGTCCATGGACATACCGTCTATCTCGCCCCCGCCTGCTCCACCTGCAGCTTCTGTCCAACCCTCTGCACCACAGACAGATTACAGCTGGCTGCAACGTGCTGTGTCTCGTCGGCTAGAAGACCTGAAGCGATCGTCGCGACCATCTCTCGACGATTCAAGCCGGCTCAAAGTTCTGGTCAAAGCCGTCGTGTCCAATACCGGAGAGTTGATGGAGGCCGAAGTGGTCAAGAGTTCTGGATTGGATCGGATAGATCAGGAGGCCATGACGCTTGTGCAACGGGCATTCCCTATGCCGCTCGATCACACCTTGGATCGTCAACAAATCGTCATGCGTATTCCCATCACCTATTCGCGCGACTAACAGAATGCCATGAATGGAATACAAACACTGAGTTGGCTGATCGCAACGGGATGGCTCACATTCAGCGGCCCTTCGATGACATCCGGCGAGCCCTTCCTCCCTCAGCAGGACACGCAAGTCCTCGAACGCCTCAGCGTCAAAGCCGCCGATCCCATCGCGAGGGAGATCAGAGCCTTGCGTACAGGCCTATTGCATGACCCACAGAACCTGAATGTGGCCGTCTCTCTCGCGACCAAGCTCATCGAGCAGTCACGATCAGAAGGGGATCCTCGATTTCTCGGCCAAGCGCAAGCGGTATTGGTTCCCTGGTTGAATCGCCCGACACCCCCATCGTCCACGCTCTTGTTGCGGGCCATGATCCGTCAACATGCACACGAGTTTGATCTCGCTCTCGCCGATCTCGATATCGTCCTGAGCCTGCAACCCGCAAACGGCCAGGCCTGGCTCACGAGGGCATCGACCTATCAGGTCCAGGGACGATATGAAGAAGCTCGGCGCGCCTGCCAGCCGCTGCTTCGTCTGGCACGGCGGCATGTCGCGCTGACCTGTTTGGGTGACATTGCCGGCCTAAGCGGCCAGGCAACCACGAGCCGCGAGATGCTGACCGCACGCCTGGCGGGTTATGGTATCTCAGTGCGGGAACGACTCTGGATTCTGACCATCCTGGCAGAGATGGCCGCGCGCACAGGAGACGCGAGCGCTGCAGAAAAACATTTCCTCGATGCACGAAGCCTCGGCGTGAAGGATCACTACCTCTTAGCCGCCTATGCCGATTTTCTTCTTGATCATGGACGTGCGCCTGAAGTCGTCACACTCTTGCAACATGAGACCAGAGCCGACGGATTGCTCTTGCGCCTGACGCTGGCTGAGCAGGCGCTTCATCTTCCCGCGTCCAAGAACCATACTGCCGAACTCACAGCCCGCTTTGCCGCTGGTCGAGAACGAGGCCCACGCGTGCATGTGCGAGAGGAGGCGCGCTTCACCCTTGCGCTGCTGCACGACTCGCAGACGGCTCTCACCCTCGCACAAACCAATTGGGAGATCCAAAAAGAGCCCTGGGACGCGCGGCTTCTACTCGAAACCGCGCTGGCCTCAGGCAGTCATCATGCAGCGAGACCTGTCATTGTATGGCTTCGCACAAATCATGTGGAAGACATGCGCCTCCAACAACTGATTGCGCAATTTCCAGAGGAACGATCCTGATGCGCCTGATCCTCACACTTGCGATTCTTCTTCTGAGCACCCCCGCCTGGGCACACAAGCCCAGTGACAGCTTGCTCTCGCTCACGGTTCAGGATGATCGCATTGAGGGCCGCTGGGATATCGCCTTGCGAGATTTGGATGATGCGATTGGATTGGATGCCGACGGGGACGGCGCGATCACATGGGGAGAAGTCCGGTCTACACACGACGAGATTGCCGCGTACGCACTTTCACGCCTCACCATCACATCAAACGAGACGCATTGCCCCACGCAAGCACCGCGTCATGTGATCGACCACCACACCGACGGGGCCTACGCCGTCCTGCTCTTTACGATGATCTGTCCAACTGCCATCGAGACCCTTCAGGCCGACTATCGACTGCTGTTCGATCTGGACGCGCAACACAAAGGGCTGCTTCGGCTCACTCATCGGCAAGAAACCACGACCGCCATTTTCAGCCAAGAGTCGCCGACTCATCAGTTCACACTCAGCGAAATATCGATGTGGGGCCAAGCTCGACAATACATGCACGAAGGCATCTGGCACATCTGGCTGGGCTACGACCATGTGTTATTCCTGCTCGCGTTACTGTTACCCGCCGTCTTGCGAAGAGTGGGGGGCCGGTGGGAACCGACCCCGGACTTCTTGTCAGCGTTCTGTGAAGTCCTTGCCATCGTCACGGCCTTTACAATGGCTCACTCAATCACCCTCGGCCTTGCCACCCTAGGACTGATTGCGCTTCCGTCTCGGCTGGTCGAATCGGCGATTGCCGCATCGGTCGTCTTTGCAGGTATTTCCAATCTCTACCCGGTCCTTGTCCAACGCCGCCGATTGGTGGCTTTTTTCTTCGGCCTGATCCATGGCTTCGGCTTCGCGAGTGTGCTCAGCGACCTCGGTCTACCCAGAGGATCTCTGGCACTGAGCTTGGTGAGTTTTAATCTGGGCGTGGAAATAGGTCAATTGGCTATCGTCGCCATGTTCTTGCCGCTGGCCTACGGCTTGAGAAAATCTTGGACCTATCAACGGCTGGTGCTGGTCAGCGGTTCACTCTGCATCGCCGCCCTCGCCTGCGCCTGGCTTATCGAACGAACGCTTGATCTCAAACTGATCCCTCTTTAGCAGGATGCTGAAAAATCCTGCCAGCAGCACTACTCGCCTTTTACGGGGATATACATGACGTTCCCCTGCCGATTTACGAGTAGAAGCGCCAGATCGGAGGGCTTAATCGGGTCGGCCAGTCGCTGGAACACATCGAAGTTGGGAACTGGTTGACGATTGAGTTCCAGCACCACATCGCCCGGCTGTAGACCGGAGGATTCGGCCAGACTGCCTTCTTCGATATCGGTCACCACCACTCCGCTGGTGACGGCTAAATCCATCTGCCGAGCCAACGGTACTGTCACATCGTCGAAGACAACGCCGACGAGGGGATGAGCCGTAGTAGATGCAGCCGATGCGGCTTGGTTCTTCCTGGCCCGTTCACGTGGCGCTTCCTGCACAACCAGTTCCATCTGGTACGGCTTGCTCTCCCGCATGAGATCCAGCCGGTGCTTACTTCCGATCGCAGAGGCGGCCACGAGGTTTCGCAGATGCCCACTGTCCATTACATCGCGCCCATCGAATCGCACAACCACATCGCCGCGTTTGATTCCGGCTTTCTCGGCTGACCCTTTCGCCTGCACGTCGGTCACGATGGCGCCTTTCACATCCGGGAGACGAAAGACCTTGCCCAACAGAGGCGAGACGTCTTGTGTCGACGCACCGAGGAACCCGCGAACCACATGACCGGTCTTGAGCAAGCTCTGCATGGCAGCCCGGGCCATATTGCTCGGAATAGCAAAACCCACGCCGACGCTTCCGCCTGTGGGACTGGCAATGGCCGTATTGATCCCCACCAATTCTCCGTTGAGAGTCACCAAGGCTCCGCCCGAGCTGCCTGGATTGATAGGGGCATCGGTTTGAATGAAATCTTCAAAATCGGCGACCCCGACATCGGCGCGACCAACAGCACTAACAATGCCGAACGTCACACTGCGGCTCAACCCAAGAGGATTCCCGATCGCAAGGACAAATTCGCCGACGGCAAGCATACTCGAATCTCCCCACGTGACCGTCGGCAGATTGGTCGCCTGAATTTTTACCACCGCCACATCGGTTTTTGGATCGGTGGCCACCACTCGCCCTTTGTATTGCCGCCGATCGGCAAGAATCACTTCCACATCGACCGCATCGGCGATGACATGGTTGTTCGTCATAATGTACCCGTCCGACGACACAATGACTCCGGAGCCCTGTCCATATTGGCGGCGCGGCGGCGCATCTTTGAATAGTCCGAACGGCAACGCTTCGTCGCTGAATGCTTGATCTCGAACCATCACCGTGGAAGCGATGCTGACGACAGCAGGAATCACTTTAGTTGCGGCCCCCTTAATTTGTGCCTGGAGTTCGCCTCCGCCTGCCACAGGAACCACGCGACTCTCGGCGAAGACCGTTCCGGTGAACATCGAACTTCCCAGACTTAGACCGATCATAATTTGCAAGAGAAGGATACGTCGAAACACGCCACAATCCTTTCTGGACACAGGGCCTACCCGATTGACGGCAAACGGGTGTAGCCTAGCATGCGTTGGGCGAAGGCACACTTACAATTTCACATGCCGCAATCGGAGGGCATTCGAAATGACGGACACAGAACTGAGCGTCATCGCGGCGCTGGCGATCATGGGGCTCAAGAGTATGCCCAAGACCGGATAGAGCACGCCGGCTGCAATCGGCACTCCAATGATGTTGTAGAGAAAGGCGAACAAGAGATTCTGCCGAATATTCCGCATGGTCGCCAGGCTCAGCCTCCGCGCACGGAGCAATCCGCGCAGATCCCCTTTCACCAACGTCATCCCCGCGCTCTCAATGGCCGTGTCTGCTCCCGTTCCCATGGCGATTCCGACATCGGCCGACGCGAGAGCCGGGGCATCATTAACCCCGTCACCGGCCATCGCTACCACTCGGCCTTGCGACTTGAGCTGTGCAATGATCTGCCCCTTTTTATCAGGCAAGACCTCAGCCATGACCTCTTCAATGCCGAGTTGCCGGGCCACCACCTCAGCCGTATCGCGATGATCCCCCGTGACCATGACGATGCGAATGCCTTCGGCTTTGAGTTCCTGCACGGCATCATACGTCGAGGCCTTAATCGGATCTGCGACACCAAGTATACCGGCAGCCTGCTCATTGATGGCGACAAACAGGATCGTCTGCCCTTCACCACGAAGCGAGGCCGCGTCGTCGTCCAACGGCTTGAGACTCTGGCCGGATATCCCGACTTCGTTTTGTAAAAAAGCAACCGTCCCGATGGCGACGCGATGCCCGATCACCGTCCCCATCACACCCTTCCCCGTCACCGAACGAAAGTGCTCAACCGGAGCACACACGATCCCCCGCCCTTCCGATCCGGCCACCACCGCTGCGGCCAGCGGATGTTCGCTGCTCCGTTCAACACTCGCCGCGAGGCGCAACAGCTCGACATCGGACCAAGGTGGCACAAACCGGATCGACAGCAGTTTTGGTTTCCCCTCCGTGAGGGTCCCCGTTTTATCAAGCACGAGGGTATTCACTTTGCCGAACACCTCCAATGCTTCGGCCTTCTTCACCAAGACGCCGGCGGTTGCTCCACGACCGCTCCCTACCATGATGGACATCGGCGTCGCCAATCCTAATGCGCAGGGACAGGCAATAATCAAGACCGCCACGGCGTTGACCAACGCATAGGCCAACTTCGGCTCCGGTCCCCAGATCACCCAGGCCGCCGCTGTCATCAACGCCGCAGCCACAACCAGCGGGACAAAATACGCCGCCGTCACGTCGGCCAACCGCTGGATCGGCGCTCGGCTCCGTTGCGCCTCACTGACCATCTGCACGATGCGGGCAAGCATCGTGTCTCGTCCGACTCGTTCAGCGACCATCACAATCCCGCCTGTGCCGTTGATGGTTCCCCCCGTCACTCGCACCCCCGCTGTTTTTTCCACCGGGATCGATTCCCCTGTAATCATAGATTCATCGACAGAAGTCGTTCCTTCTTGGACCGTTCCATCGACCGGCACTCGCTCTCCAGGCCTCACGCGTAGTCGATAGCCCACCTGAACATGTTCAAGCGGCACGTCTTCTTCTCCTCCATCTCGCGAGATCAGCCTGGCCGTCTTCGGGGCAAGCCGGAGCAAGGATCGAATCGCGGAGCTCGTCTGGCTTCGAGCCCTCAACTCAAGAACTTGGCCGAGCAGGACGAGCACCGTAATCATGGCCGCAGCCTCAAAGTAGACTGCGACCGACCCATCGTGCATTCTGAATGAACCGGGAAGCAGCGTCGGCGCAACGGTCGCCACAGTGCTATAGCCATAGGCTGCGCCTGTTCCCATCGCGATCAGCGTAAACATGTTGGGAGCCCGGTTCACCACCGAGGCCCACCCTCGCTCGAAAAACGGCCAGCCGCCCCAGAGCACCACGGGCGTCGCCAGCAGCCATTGCGCCCAATTCCTCGCCGAGCCGGTTAGTACATCAGGCAGTGATAGGCCAGGAATCATATCGACCATGGCCAGAAGCATGACCAAGAGAGATGGCCCGAGACAGATCCAAAACCGCCTGCTCATATCCTCGAGCTCGGGATTCCGCTCATCTTCGAGTGAGACGACTTTGGGTTCCAGCGCCATTCCGCAAATCCGGCATGCCCCCGGTTGCGTTTCAAGCACCTCCGGGTCCATCGGACAGATGTACTCGACCACCCCACCGGATGGGACCGGCATGACTCGGGGAGCACGCTGTTCGGGGGGAGTCAGATAGTAGATCGGATCGGTCCGAAACTTGGTGAGGCAGCTTGTGGCGCAAAAATAATAGGTCTTCCCCTGGTACTCATAGGAACCGGCTGCCGTGGCCGGCTGCACCGTCATGCCACAGACAGGATCGATCGCCGCAGCATCCGTCGCAACCGGAGCAGGCTGCATCATCGGAAGGGCTCGTCGTGTGGTCGGCTTAGCGGAACTCGTCGCTCGTGGTTGCAACGCTCGCTCCGGATCGACCTTAAACCGTTCTAGACAAGACAACCCGCAGAAGTAATAACTCAGACCTCGATGGTCGTGACTGCCGGCCGCCATAGCCGGATCGACCGTCATTCCGCAGATTGGATCGATCGCCATCTTTCCTCAAAAGGAGTGCTGAGTGCTAGGCGTTCAGGCGCCCCGTCGCTCAGGACTCAGCACGTCCACATCATCTACTTCTTCTTGTCATTCTCAAGAATGCTCCGAATGATCACGATGACATTGTCAGGAGTCATGTTTGGGCCATCGACTTTAATATTACCGTCCAATAAGATCGATGGAGTGGACGACACTTTTATCCGCTCTCCCCACCGCTTACCGTCTTCAACGGCTTTGGCCGGTTTTCCGCTGGCCATCCCGTCTTCAAACGCCTTCGGATCGAGACCGACTTCCCGAATCAGCACTTCCCGAATCGAGCGATCCAACACGCCATCGATTTTGTCTTTGTGGATCGTGCGGAATAAGACCGTCTTCATTTCATTGCCCTTACCCATCATCTTGGCCTGCTCATACATATCGAATGGCGTCGGAAGTTTTCCGCGAATGACGGGGAACCCGACCATCGTCACCTCCAACTTGCTACCGAACTCTTTCACAAGCAACGGCAATCCTGTCTCGTCAAACTGGTGACAATGCGGGCAGTAAAAGTCGGCAAACTCCATCACCTTCACCTTACCGGGTGTATGTGTGGAAACTTCACCCGTCACCATTTCGAACTTGCCCTGTATATCAAGGGGCACCGCGATGGCCGGTGAGCCCCACAAGGTGACCATGCTCCATATCATCACCGCGCAAATCGCTGAACCCCATTCCGCACACTGTCTGTCCTCCATAATCGACTCCTTTCTTAGATCGACGCTGATCGCTCATTATAGCGAATGTACCGAGAACTTACTCTCTTGTGTTAGACTGTGGCTATGCGAAGAACCTGTGCGATATTGCCCCTTCTACTGAGGCAAACGATGGCCAGGCTCCCGGCACGTACGCTGCTCTCTCTCATGGCTTTGCTCGTCATGCTCGCAGGTTGCGCCTCGACGCAAGAGGCGGAGGACAGACAGACGCTCACCTTCCTCCAAGTCAAGGCTGCGCCGGACTCCTTTCAAGGTCAACCAGTGGTCTTCGGCGGAAAAGTCTTGACGGCCCGACGACAGAAAGACGGCACGAGGATCGAGATCTTACAATTGCCGCTTGATCGATCGACACGTCCTGGATATGACCTGACCCAGTCGCAAGGCCGCTTCATCGCCATGTATCGGGAATTCCTCGACCCCGCGACCATCCCACCGGGAACCAGAATCACTGTAACCGGTGAGGTCTCCAGCTCCATGACGCTACCATTGGACGAAATGGAGTATACGTACCCCGTTCTTACCATCAATCGTGTGCAAGTGTGGAGCGTATTAGAAAACGCGTCCCCCCGTATCCGCCCCTATATGGGATCAGGTTCCTATTGGGGCCCGTACTGGAGCCCCTACGGGGGGCCTTGGCCCTACTACTGGTGAGCAGACTGCTAAGAAAATCCTCCGACCTACCTGGCTTGTGGTTGAACGAGACTCACCCGATGGATCATGCCTCATTAGTTTTCCCGTAGCCAACTAGAAACAACAACGCCTCGGATTGGCCTGGACCTCCGAGGCATTCTAGCGATCTCCACAACAGTCCGCTATTTCATCGATAGGCCCTCACCTCTTCATCCTGCTCCTAATTATCATCATCGGCCTCCAGATTCGACGATCCGCGCAACACGCTCGTCTCGGCCACCGAGGTTGAGGTACTGGTGATAGTGGACCAGCGCTTTGGGCAGGTCTTTCCGGTGCAACTCATAGAAGACACCCATGTTGTAGTGCGCTTCAGCATAGTTCGGTTTCAGCGCGACAGCGCGCTCATAGGACTGCTCTGCCTCATCAAGCCTGTTGAGACCGGTATAGGTCACACCCAAGTTCATATGCGCTTCGGCATACTTGGGGCGGTACCGTAAGACTTCAAGAAATTCCCGCTCTGCCTCCACAGGCCGGCCCTGACTCCGATGAATGAACGCGAGGTTAAAATGCGCATCGACAAACGCGGGCTTCACCGCGATGGCCTTTCTGTAGGAATCGGCCGCTTCCGCAAGCACGTTGTCCTTCTCCGCCATTCGCCCAGCGAGGTACCAGCCATCGGCGTGCTTGGGATCAACCTTCAGTAGTCGACCCACCGTCTCTCGCGCCCTATGACTATCTCCCTGGGCCTCATACAATACTGCGAGACTATAGAGGGCATCACGGTGGGTCGGGTGAGTGGCCAACAAGGTCTGATAGGTTTGGATGGCCGAGACGGCATCACGACGTTGCTCATACAGCTTGGCTAAGTCGAAATACGAATCGGCATGGCGCGGATCGATTTCAATGGCCCGCATGAGTGTCTGCTCGGCCTCAGCCGATTTACCTTGAATCCGATAGACCTTGGCGAGATCTTTCAATGCGTCGGGATAAGCCGGCTTCAGCTTGAGCGCCTGGGTGAAGGCATCGACAGCCTGAGCCGTCTTCTTCTCTTTAAAATAGATCATGCCGAGCAAATGGTGGGCTTCAGCTGAGGAGGGATTCAACTCGATGGCTTTCCCGCCAGCCTCAGATGCCGCGGTAAGGTCACCTTTTCTCAGCAGCACGGTGCCTCGATCGTAATGTTGCTGCACAACATCCGGTTGTTCAGCCGCTGCCAGAGGCTGAACAATGGGGGAAGCCATGGCCGAGCACAACACGAGCAGCACAGTAACGCTATGCCGGAGGAGGCGATTCATGATGAGCCGATGCCTGCCCTTTCTATACCGACAACAATCCAGAAAACTATAGACGGCAGCCACCATGAAATCAACGACGCGTGCGGGTGAGCAGCCAATTCGATGCGAGAGATTCGATTATCGGCAGGGCGTAATTAGAAGGGAGATTGCGAGATCCTCCTGCTCGACCCTGATTGGTAGGCTCACCACTGAGTTCTGATCGGATATTGAATGATGAGCGGATCAGGGGTAAACAATACACAATCATGCTCAATGGCTTGGCAGATCAGCATACGATCGAACGGATCTCGGTGTAACTGGGGAAGTTTATGTAGATGAAACACGGCTCGCTCGTTCAACGGGAGAGTGGCGATCCCATGTCGCTCACGTTCTTCCGCAACAAACCGATCGAGCGTACTGGGGAGTGGCAATTTACCGAGGCCATGCTTGACCGACAACTCCCAAGCCGACACGGCACTGAGATTTCGTTGGCAGGGTTCGCGAAAATCTGGCTCGCGGTCGGCGACAAATCTTTCGCGCCCGCGACGATCCACAAGAACGTGCAGGTATCGAGAAGGCACTTCACCCGTGGGAGCCTTCAAACGTGCGAAGCAGTTCTTCTGGAAGGGGCTCGAAGAATGAACGTGGAACGGAAAATCGCCTTTTGCCTAAACCGATAGGGCGAGGGCGCACGGGGACTTCAGGTAACAGCGTAATTTCCGCAACTGGCTGATTACGCTTACACAAAAGGATACGCTCTCCTGGCTTGAGTTTGGACAAGTACTTGGAGAGATGTGTCTTTGCCTCATGAATATTCAGCTTTATCATAGTTCAAGAGTAAACTAACATATGAACCTGATCAAGGACTCGATTCTGCCAAACGCATGGGCCATGCGTGGATTGCCACGCTCCGGTGGAAACTCCAGCCTAATAACCAGATAGAAGGTCAAGCAACGATCCTCGTTTTAGCCTTACGAAATGTTGTATTGCAAGACCCAACTCCACCTCTCTTGCAAATAAAATATTACATTACAAGATGTGACCCC
Organism: Nitrospirales bacterium; assembly: GCA_038200685.1. Lineage (GTDB taxonomy): Bacteria > Nitrospirota > Nitrospiria > Nitrospirales > Nitrospiraceae > Palsa-1315. The sequence continues at coordinate 8 of JBBRRN010000010.1, read as the reverse complement.
TTTTTTAT
>JBBRRN010000009.1:0-18436 GCA_038200685.1 Nitrospirales bacterium | reverse complement strand
ACATGACGCGACGTGCGCAGTTCGCCGAGGAGATCGTCGAGGTGTTTCCGATTGGCCTCTTGTGGCTTGTCAGGGTTGAGCTGGTGTTTCCAGAGTAAGAAGCGAAATAGCGGGCTTCGCAGCATTGTTGGCGAGATGTAGCAACCATTGTCGCCATCGGGTAGCGCAGCCAGATGCACGTGGGAGTCGAGTAGGGTCTTGCCAGTCATAGGCGAATTGTCATTCGGGCGAACAGCTCTCAGCTTTCCGACAACTCACACCCGGGACTCACGGCTCAGCACTTCCCCCAAGTCGTTCCATCGCAATCCGTTTGAGACCGCGCAAGTCCATCTTGCCTGTTCCCAGCACCGGGAGAGATTCGACTCTGACGAAGTTGCCGCGGGAAGGGATGAAGAGGTTGGGGAGGCCATTGGCGGCGAGTTGACCAAGGATTTCTGGGATACGGGCTTCATCCAATGTGTGCAGGACAGCCAATCGCTCACCTTTTTTTTCATCCGGGAGGCCTGTGACGGCAAAGACCTGAGTGTCGATATTCGCAGCAAGGTGTAAGGCTTCTTCCACTTTACCATGCGGGATCATCTCGCCACCGATCTTTGAAAACCGCGAGAGCCGGTCGGTGATCGTCAGGAATCCGTCTTCATCCAACATCGCGATGTCGCCTGTAATATACCAGCCATCGCGGAGGGCGCTGGCCGTCAGATCCTCGCGTCCCAGGTATCGCTTCATGACGTTAGGTCCTTTGACCAGCAACATGCCAGGCGTGTCGGGAGGCAATAGGGCAAAGGTGTCGGGATCGACAATGTGCAGAGACACCCCCGGTAGCGGTTGGCCGACCGTTCCACGCCGCGAGGCTGGTTGGAAGTACCCGGCAGCCCTGAAGTCCGGACAATTGACGGCAACGACGGGAGCACATTCTGTAATGCCGTAGCCTTCGATCGGTTCGATGCCGAACCGATCGTGAAAGACCTGCGCGAGCCGGCGCGGAAGTTTCTCGGCGCCGGTCAGGACCACGCGCAGCGAGCTGAATTGTTCCGGGGTGCAACGACGATGGTACAGCTGAAGAAAGGTCGGTGTGGTAACGAGAAACGTGATGCGGTAGCGGCGGATGAGTTCCCCGATGGCGGCGGCATCGAGGGGGGACGGGTGAAAGACCATGCCCGCGTTGTTGAACATGACGAGCCAAAAGACGAGATAGCCGAACGAATGGAAGAACGGAAGGATACCGAGCACTCGCTCATCCTGGTAGAGATGGAGGACCTGGCTGGCTCCCTGCTCATTGGCATCGACGTTGAAGTGCGAGAGCATCACACCTTTCGGCTCACCCGTGCTGCCGCTGCTGAAGATGATGGTAGCCAGGTCGTCCATGGTCAGGGGGGTGTGCTGTCCACAGGCTTTTTCGATCAGTCGGGCAGGGGCGCAGACGGCGAGAAGACTCGCAAAGAGTTTCTGCCCTGAGCCGATGGTGCGGGCGATGTCATCCAACCACACGATCGACGGCCCGTCAGGCAATTCCAACTTGGCCTTCTCGACGAAGATCCGGCTGGTGACGATTGTGCGAAGGCCGGCGAGCCTCACGGCGGATTCAAGGCCGGATTTCCCGACCGTGTAATTGAGATTCACGCTGGTTTTCCCGCACAGGGGCGCAGCCACGTTGACGAGTGCGCCGGCGACGGTCGGCGGGAGGAGGATCCCGACATGACGTTGGTCTTTCCAATGTGGCCGAAGCACTCTGGCGAGGACAATGGATCCGATCAGTGCTTGGAGCGACGACACGTGCGGGCGAGTCTGGTCTGCCATCGCGAAACGGAAGGGATGCCGTCTCATGGCATGGATGAATTCACGGTGCAGCGGGCGGCGAGAAGATTTTCGCAGTCGCCAAGCCTCCTCTCCGAGCGTGCGAATCGTGTCACGGAGTGTGTGTGTCGGTGTATCCGATGACAGGGGCGCGCCGAAGGAAACGGTTAGTGGATAGGGAATTCGCTCTGGCCATTTTCTCAGGAATCGACCTCGCTCAAAGCTGAAGATGCTGCCCCAGATGCGATCCAAGTGTGTGGGGATGACCGGCACCTGTCGTCCCTTCACAATCCGTTCGAAGCCCCGCCGGAACGGCAACAGTGTACCGGTGCGGGTGATCTGTCCTTCAGGGAAGATGCAGACGATCTCTCCGTCGTCGAGGGCCTGCCCCGCGGCACGTAGCGCCTGGAGGATGATGCGAGGGCCGCCGGTCGAAGCAATCGGGATGACCTTCATGGCCGTCATCAGCCATTGAAGCAGGGGGTGCGTGGCATAGGCCGCATCCACCACGAACCGAATAGGCCGATCGATGCTGGCCATGAGCAAGAACCCATCGACAAACGACATGTGATTCGGGATGAGCAATGCCCCGCCGGATTGTGGGATATGGTGCTGGCCGACGATGCGGAGGCGATAGAGCGTGTTCGTGAACATGACGAGCAGCAGCCGCAGGAACACATCAGGCATCAGCCAAAGGGCAGACGCGGTGCCCAGGATGGTCACTCCGCCGGTGACGAGGAAAATGTTGCTCGTCGAGAGACCGGCATTGGCGAGCGAGCCGCCGGCGAGCGATCCCAAAAGAATTCCGGTGAAGACGCACGTGTTGGAAAACGAGATGACGGCACCCCGCCGATCGGGTGGCGACCTCCATTGGAGAATGGCATTCAGCGGCACGAAGATGAAGGAGCAACAGATTCCGAGGAGTCCCAGTATCAGAAACGTTTCGAACAACGGTGGGGTCAGCGCACCAAGCAAAGATAGTGCGATGGAGGCGCCTGCGGCTCCCAAGGGGATCAGTCCGTATTCAATCCGGTTTTGAGACAGCCGTCCGACCACCATGGCGCCGAGGCCGATGCCGACGGACAGCAGTGTGAGCGGGAGGCCCGACATCGCATCCGAGAGATGCAATACGGCTTTGGCATAGACGAGGATGTTTTGAGCGAAGAGACTCGCGATCGTCCAAAAAAATATTTCTCCGGGTATGGCAAGGCGCAACAGGCGCTCTGACTGAATGGCCGACCACGCGACGCGGATCGTTGAGATCACGCCGCCGGTTGCGCGCGCGGGTGCGACGTGGGGAACGGCAAAGGCAGCAATCAGGCCGACTATTGAAAAGGCGGCTAAAATGAGAGGCGCGATCCAACGCTGATCCCCAACGGCTTGTAAGAGAAAGCCTCCGGCTGCCGTGCCTGTCAGGATGGCGGCAAAGGTCCAGACTTCCAACAAGCCATTACCGGCGGCGAGACGTTCATGCGGAATCAACTCAGGGAGAATGCCGTATTTCGACGGGGCGAAGAGCGCGCTGTGCACGCCCATCCCGCACAAGACGATCAATGGCAGAATGCCCCTGGTGGGGTTCAACCAGAGCGCAACCGCCCCGGCGCTCATGAGAAGCACCTCAACGACTTTGATCGCGATGATGACCGTGCGTTTGCTCAAACGATCCGCCAAGGTACCGCCGATCAACGACAGCAATACCAGCGGCAAGGTAAAGATGACAAACGTGAGCGTGGTTTGTGTTTGTGTTGCGGCTTCGAGCTCAGGACCCGGCGCGATGTTCGCAGTTGCCTGCCGGATAGCCAGCAGTGCGACCATGAGTTTCCAGGCGTTGTCATTGAATGCGCCGAAGAATTGCGCGATCAACAGTCCGCGGAGTGGATGTAATAGGGCATTGGCCATGGGTAACGATACGCGCCGGTTGTCTCCTCTCGCTAATATGCTGAAATGTTGTCGAAAGATCAAAGGAAACGATCGGGTGTTTCATTGACAATCAACAGAGAGTTGGTAGGTTGAAGGGAAATCTAGAATGTAGCCCGCATGATTCATGAGGCGTCTGCTGCAAGCGCGGATACGTGGCTGTGACGGGCTGTCTCGCTATTCAGTCCTTCGACATACTGCACGAGTATGCCTCAGGGCATTTCGGCTCCGAGTACCTCTCTCGTGTTGCGGCTGCACGAGTTCTTGACGAACCTTCATGGATGATGACGGCTAGCCGTAGCGCTCAGTGTACACAGGTTAAGAATGGATATGATCACTCGAAGACAATTTCTGAAGCTGGCTGGTGTCGCGGCCGTGGTGTCGTGGGGCTGTGCCCGTTGGCCGGCCGTACCAGCCGGCGTGCTCTTGAACGATGTGCATTCAGGACTGAATCCGACGACCGTTCGCGAGGTGATTCCTGTGAGATCTGCTGAGGACATTCAGCGCATCGTTGAGCATGCGGTTCGTAATCGAACAACTTTCTCTGTCTCCGGTGATGGCGACCCATCATGATTTACGCGATGTCATCCATGACTACGCCTTCACAAACCTCGGCATATTGGGCCTACAGTGTTATGCTGGTATCACTCGTCATGCTATGAGTGCTCTGTGGATGGCCGGAATGTATCTCTTCTATCGCGGCGCACTTCGGCTCAAGGACCGATAACCTTCCCGCCCGTCTCTCCTTTGGGCACCGGCAGCCCTTCCAATTCCATGATCCTCAATGCATTGGTGGTGGGGCAGGGTCCGGGCCTGAGCTTGTAGTCGAATTGCAGTGCGCCGGCTGCGACCGTCTCTTGAAAGTGGGCGTTCCGCAATCCTGGCACTGACTTGTCAAGATCGGTCAACTCCAAATCGTGTGTGGTCACCAAGCCAAATCCATTGCCTTGCCCGAGTGCGGTAATGAAGGCGCGGCTGCCGATCAACCGTTCACGATTGTTGGTGCCCTTGAAGATTTCGTCGATCAGGAAGAACACCGATGGGCGGGATCGATCTGCGGTCTGATCGAGGAGGTTTTTGAGGCGTTTCACCTCGGCATAGAAGAAGGAGAGGCCCGCTTCGAGTGAGTCATCGATGCGGATACAGGTGGCGACGCGCACCCACGTCCATTCGAAGAGACTGGCACAGACCGGGGCTCCTGCCTGAGCAAGGCAGAGATTGATGCCGAGAGTTCGCAGGAAGGTACTTTTCCCCGACATATTGGATCCGGTTACCAAGAGTACGGTTCCCAACGTGTCGAGGGTGAGATCGTTCGAGATTCGGTGCGTCTCTGGAATCAGCGGATGGGCAAGGAGTTTGGCCGACAGCCTAGCCTGTGCTCCATTACGTTGAGGGTCGGCAGGGATCGGATCAGGCCAGCGGTATGAGGGATGCAGCGCGGCAAACGTTGCGAGTGCCGAGGCTGCCTCGACCTCGGCCAGTCGATCCAGCCAGGTCGGCAGATGGGTGGTCACCTGGGTCTGAATCCGTTGAAGTCGAGAGGTAAACCACAGGTCCCAGGGGCAGATCGCGTTGACAGCGAGATGGATGAGAGGATGGGCTTTCACACTGATCGCATGGAGGGTGCGGGCTGCTCGCCGGACAAGCTGAGGTGGATTCATCCCTGGCGCACGCAGCGGTTCCCACAGGTCGGCAAGCGCCGTATGGCGTGGTCTTGCGTGTCGTTCGATAAACCCCAGTACAGCTCCCAGTTTCTCCAGCTCGAAGTGCACCCCCACTGCATGTTCCAATAACTCTTCGCCCTGATCGGTCCAGAAATAGAGCACGGCATAGGGTGCGAAGGACCACATCCAATAATTCGGCAGCCAGTTGAGCAGCGCACAGAACCCGAGTCCGATGGTGGTGGCGGCAAGCAGAACTTGAATCCCTAAGATGGTCGTGAGGTGAGGGAATCCGACTGCATGATTGAGAACGGCTTCCAGCCGTCGGCCGTTGATTTCTTGTTCGCCGATGAGCTGGGCTTCGAGCCCCAGCCGATCGCGAAACAGCGATCGCGGAATGAGTTCCTGTATGAGGCGGCGACGCACAAGCCATTGATCCGGTTTCGGTGGCTGCTCGAGGAGCCACGACACCAGCCGCGCCTGCCCATGTGAGGAGACGGTGGTATCGAGTAAATGCAGGAGTGAACGGGGGCCGACGAGGTCCAAGTCTTTCGCATAGGGATGGTGCTCGGGAGCACTCGACGAACGAGCGGGAATGTGTGCCCAGTCCAGCCGGAGACGTGCCAGGTGAACGAGCTTGATGTGTTTCCAGAGGCGAAGTCGGTGCAAGCGACTTTCGAGCCTGCTATGATAGACGGCCACAGTCACAAACAGGGCGACGAAGGCGATGAGCGCCCCATTGCCGGCTAGGTACCATCCCGTTTTATAGAGGGCGACCGTGCAGATCGTTCCAACGATGAACAGGATAAGACGCCAGCGGGTGAAGGTTGAGCTCGAGGTCGTAGCGATGGCGATCACGCGGTCGAGTTTTGCCACCAGGCGTGTCAGTCCATGGGTTTTCGACATAGGCGGTGCAGGCTGGTTCTGGAGCATAGAGCCGACCTTACTGGAAGGGGGGGAGTGCGTCAACTCTGGCCCAATATGAAGTCAGAAGGATGGATCGATGTCCAGATTCGCACCGCTGTCGATCCGGCAGAGTTACTTGACCTGTTAGCTGATCCCGTGATTCAAGGAGGCTGGGAGGACCGGGGGCTGCTCCATCTCTATTGGCCGAAACCACAATGGAGCATGGAGGCGCGCACTCGTCTATGCAGAGCCCTGCAGGAGCTTGATCCGAACGTGTCCGGCGAGGAAGAGATACGTGTTGAGGAATTGGCCGATCAGGATTGGAACCGGCAGTGGGCAGAATCGGTGAGACCGATCAGGATCGGCCGGCGAATTGTGATCAGGCCGAGTTGGGAGTCGGTGGCGTTGCAGGCACGGGACATTGAGATCGTGCTCGATCCGAAGCAGGCCTTCGGCACGGGCCATCATGCGACGACCAGGATGTTGTTGGAGTGGCTCGAGGATCTCATTCACGGGGGTGAATCTGTACTGGATGTGGGGACAGGGAGCGGTATTCTGGCGATGGTTGCGTTACGGCTTGGAGCAGCGTCGGCTCTGGGAGTGGAATGCGATCCTGTTGCGGTGGATTGTGCACGAGACTATGCCAGAGAAAACGGGTTTGGGAGCACACTCGGAGTTCAGTGCGGGACATTGCAGGACGTAGACCGACAGGGTACGCTTCGTCCGGATTTGGTTCTTGCCAATCTCGATCGTCAGACGCTGTTGCAACTGTGTAATGCATTGGCGCAGTACGTGAGCCACGGCGCGCGGCTCTTGCTGTCAGGCATTCTGATCGAGCAAGAGCAAGAGATTGTTGCTGAGTTCTCCAAGGCCGGCGCCATGGTATTGCAACGGCGTGAACAAGAAGGTTGGGTGGCGGTGGAGTTGCTCATGGCGGAATCTTGCGAAGGGGTACGTTGATGTCTGAGAATGGGCGACCACCCTATCCCCACGTGTGCCAGATCAGTGTGTCGGACGGTGGTGTGCCGAAACGTCCGGTGCTGGAAGCCGTTATTACCAAAGCTGGAGTCGAGGGGGACCGGCAGCAGAACCTCAAATTCCATGGCGGACCCGATCGCGCGGTCTGCCTCTATTCGCAAGAACTGATCGAGCGGTTGCAGGACGAGGGCCACTCGATTAAGGCCGGCTCCTCCGGTGAGAACTTGACCGTCGCCGGGCTTGAGTGGGAGAAGCTGAAACCGGGGGATTGCCTTCAGGTTGGGCCAGAGATCCAGATAGAAATCATGAGTTATACGATTCCCTGCGAGAAGAATGCGCAGTGGTTCTGGGACAGAGACTACACGCGCGTATCCCAGAAATTGAATCCAGGATGGAGTCGGCTCTATGCGAAAGTGCTGCGTGAGGGCCTGGTGAGGCCAGGAGATGAGGTGGTGGTAAAGCCGGAAAATGTTGAATGATGAATGTTAAATGGTGAATGACCATGGACCGTACGCTTGAACCTGAACTCATGGACGATCCTGAGCAGGCGCTCATCTATGCACGGGCAGATTTCGAACAAGAGAACCAGGGATTCGTCGATCGCTTCCGTGAGTATTTTCCCGATTTTTCAGAAGGGCATGTATTCGATTTGGGTTGCGGACCTGGCGATATTCCCATCCGCTTCGCTCGGGTGTTTCCCTTATGTCGGATCACCGGGGTCGATGCATCGGCTCCGATGTTGAGGTTGGCGGAGGACGCTGTGCAACAGGCAGGCTTGTCCGGTCGTATTACATTCCGCTGTGAACGATTCCAGAACCTGGCCGGTGTCAGTGTTGCCGATGCCGCCATCTCCAACAGCTTGGTGCATCATGTGCGGAACCCCTTGCAGTTTTGGCATACACTACGATTGGTCGTGAAGCCCGGGTCGCCTGTGCTGGTCATGGATCTCCTCAGGCCTGATTCGCCGGAAGAAGCGCAGACCATCGTCGATCGGTATGCGGTAAAGGAGCCGGAGATCTTACGGCGCGACTTTTATCATTCTCTCCTGGCGGCGTACACTGAAGATGAGGTGGCGGCGCAGTTGGCGGAAATGAATTTGAGTCGATTGATGGTCGATGTGCCGGATGATCGGCATTGGGTGGTCGGAGGGGTTGTCTATTAAGAAGAATGCTGAAAAAGGCCACCTTTTCACCCGCCCAACCCCACGCGCCGAGACGCGCCTGATTCAGGGTTATTTCTCGGTTCGACAAAATCATCAACGTAGCCCACTGGGGAAGAGCTGCTCTGCCAGCTCGGGGCGGGCGGGTGAGAAAGCTACGCCTCCGGTTTTCTCTCGCCTGCGGCCCTGCCCGCGGAACGGTGCGTCCCGGCGCGCCGGGGTTGGGCGGGTGAGAAGTCTGGCCTTTTTGAGCATCCTTCTGTTTCTCACCGTTACGGCTACTTTCAGCGAGGCGCAACTTGATCAACTCAGGAAATCGAAGGCTCTGGAGCAGCTCCCCACCGCTGAAACCCCTATGGTTGAGATTCCAGCCGGTGAGTTCGCAATGGGATTGGATGGGATGCAGGCCCTGGAGGATGAACGCCCCCAGCATCGAGTTTGGCTGCGGACATTTTTTATAGACCTCCATGAAGTCACCACGGCGCAGTATGCATCGTTCCTTGCTGCCACAAATCGAGCCGCTCCATGGCAATGGGACACAGTTGATCTTACTCAGCATGGCGATCGGCCGGTGATTGGTGTGGACTGGTCGGACGCCGATGCCTATTGCCGATCGAAGGGAAAGAGGCTTCCTACCGAGGCAGAATGGGAAAAGTCGGCTCGAGGAACGGACGGAAGGCTGTATCCCTGGGGGAACCGGGCCCCAAACAAGGATCTGGCGAATTTTGCGTTAGGTGCGCGGTTTAGTTACAGTCAGGTCTTGATGCCTGCGCAGTCCTATGAACAGGGCAAGAGTCCATACGGGCTTTATCACATGGCGGGGAATGTTTGGGAATGGGTGCAGGATTGGTATGCCGTGAACTATTACGAAGTCTCACCGGAGCACAATCCGCAAGGACCCGAACAGGGACAATTCAAAGTGCTCCGTGGTGGATCGTGGTCCGACTTGCCGAAGTATCTCCTCACCTATGGCCGTTTCAGACTCCTACCCGAGACGCGCAATAGTTATACGGGCTTCCGCTGCGCCAAATCTTAACAGGATGCTGAAAACGGTCCCCAGCGTCGTTCTCAGGTCGAAATAATCCTCAACGTACCCCGAAGGTACGCCTCTGGTTATTTCTCCCTTGCGGCCTCGCTGGATGACCGTTCTGAGCATCCTGCACTCTAGTTATCGTGAGTAAACTCACTTCCAGAGCTGCGGCTCTAACTGCCTTCCAGCGAAGCCACAGGGAGGGCCGTCCGATTCCTTATACCCACTCTTAAGGGGGAGTGCCAAGGCTGCCCTTTACTGCGCGCATCGAACGAGCACAGTTTCATCGTGCGCGTTCTGCGAGCAAGAAGGGCACCTGGCCGCTCCCCTGCTCCATTTTTCAGCGGTCGCTAGTAGAGGCTCCTGCTGACTTCGGCCGACAGCACGCTTTCATTGCCGGCGCTGTCATAGGCGGACAAGGCGAAGAAATAGGTCTGGCCCTTCGGCAGATTGGAGACGATGTAGCTCGTGGAGATTTCTGTCGAGAACGGCGATCCGGCGAAATCGTATCTGCCGGATGCTGTGCCGATATGTATTTTGTAGCCGGCCAGGTCGGGTTCCCGATTTGCCTTCCATGCGAGTGCCACCTTCCCCGTCGATCCGTTTGCAGGAGGCGGAGTTGATGGTGCAGTCGAATGGGGAGGGGGTGACGGAGGTATGGTGATAACAGGAGTCGGTGGTTGCAACAAGCTCGCGATGGCAGAATTTTTGAACAAGTTCAAAGTCGATCGTGAGCTGCTAAAGGAAGCGTTGCCGCCTCCTGCTGAGGCCGTAGAGTGAATAGTTGCTGTTCCAGCCAACCGAGAGAGAGTGCTCGGGGCGGCCACAACAGAGCTCGTTGAAGTCATTTCAGCAAGAGGTGCCGCCATCGGTGTTGTGATGGGCGTCGCTGTCGTGGGCATGCCCTGTCCGGCCGCAATATCTGATGGCGAGGCTGCATGGGGTATGTGAGACGAGGGCGTAGGGGCGATGATTGAAGCAATGGCTGGAGGTTTGGTCAATGTCTGGTGATGCGGTAATGCGATAGTCGGTGGAACAATTGCAGCGACGGGTGGTCCGATAGGACGTGTGATATGAGTCGGCTCATCGTTGGAAGATTGGAGGATAGTGCCATGAGTTGCGGCGGACAGAACCGCGGATTCAACGGCTGAATGATGAATTAAGCTATTAGGGCATGGCGTCTCTTGGTTTGCAGCTGAAATCATAGCGGGCATCGCTGCAGCGTGAAGACCGTGAATCAGTATTGCTGCAATAACGGCCTGGTGGAGTCGGGGTAGGACCATGTCTATCACGGGAATTATTCCTGGCAGAGTATTCTCTATTCAGTCAGAAGGAGACGACTGCTGCTCGTGTATTTACAGGCGCCTATCCGTCGCACGTTCGTATTGTGTCGTGGACGTGCATGATATGCCAGGAAAATATCAATTTAATTCTGGTGTGCCCACGGTCAGCGTCCGCGCATCTGCTGGCCTCTCCTTCGCCTCGCGATGGAGAGGCGAGATCGAGCAGTTTCCAGGGCGCATTGGGTTTGTGCGAGCAGCAGCTGATCGGAATTACGAGAAGAGGATGGCGAGAAGAAATAATACTGCCAATGAACACAGCGAGGTAAAGTAGAGTATGCCGGTTCGATCGCTCAGCCAGGCGGTTTTCCATCCATGAGGATAGAGTGCCTGATGTTCTTCGACTAGGCCGTCTTCGTAAAACCCTAATGCTTGTTCGAGCTGAACCAGGACTTGTTTGGTCTGCCGGTGACGGTACTGCTGTTGAACGATCAATCCGCAGAACAAGCCGCACCAGATCAGGGTCGCGAGGAAGATGAAGAAGGTGTCAAAAGATGTCAGCCGAGCCTTGTACGGACTCAAGAGAAATGCAAAAAGCATGGTGATGAGACCCATTGAGCCTAATACGGTGAGCCGCATCATCTGTTCGCGTCGTCGGTAGACTTCCTCTTTATAGAGAGGGTAGAGAACTGTCAAGACCTGTTGGACGCTTTCTGTAATCATGCGCTATCTCGTAGCAGGATGCTGAAAAGGCTGGCCTTGTTTGCGAATGCTTGCATGCCGTTCTCGTTGTTCAAAAACTCTAGGTTCTAATCATGAGATTGCTCACGAGCCAATCGACGATCGATGTGGTCATCTGATGAAAGTCTTCCCTCCGGGTGAACTGGTGATCTGTGTCCGGCAGGAGATCCAACCTCTTCACCCCTCCGAGACGGTCATGCAATCGCCGGCTTTGATGAAGGGGGACACATTCATCCTGTTCACCCTGGACGATCAGCGTCGGCGCAGTAATGTGTTCCGCCGGCCCATAGGCAATCTGCTTGAGGCAGTCTTCGTAAAAGCCATATCGCAATCGGACTCGATCTGACCCTCCCATCATATTTGGAATCGTGTTGGTGGCTTGCCACCGTGCCAATTCTTCCAGCCCAAATGTTATACGAAGCTCTTCTGCAAAGTCCACCACAGGACATTTGAGGGCCAAACAGGCGATATCGCCACGCTGGGCTGCCGTGAGGATCGCGACGAGCCCACCAAAGCTTGAGCCGACGAGCCCGATTGAATCATAGCCTCTGGCGGCCACTAGATCTAACGCGGCGTGGGCTTGATGCACAGCCAGGGTTGTCGTGAGTTCTTCGAACGGTCCGTCGCTGTCTCCTTGGCCGAAAAAATCGAACCGAAAGGTTGCGATACCTCGTTCATTGAGGAGCCGGGTCAAGTTCTTGTTGGTCGTGCTGTTCTTGCCGGAGAGAAACCCATGGCTCAGTACGGCGAGCCGTGTCGTTGGTCCGGCGGGCGTGCTTAGGATTGCAGCAATGCCGTGACCATGGCGATCATGAAATGTCAGGGCTTCTTCCATAGGATGGTCTTTCGGTCTAGCGGGCCAACAGAAAACTATTTTTGCATGCAAGGCCTTCGATGGTCCTCACGGGTGGTACACCAAGATCACACTTCCACGGGATGCTCAAAAAATCCGTCCAGCAATGCCGCAGCCGATGGCGGACTTTTTCAGCATCCTGCTATGTCTGGAGAAAATAGAAATGATTCGTCGGTCCAGTGCCATGACCGATTGCCAGGCTATGGCGAAGGGCTTCGGTGAGGTAGGTTTTAGCTGTTTGCACAGCGTCGTTCACGGATTTGCCTCGTGCAAGATGAGCGGCGATGGCCGAAGCGAAGGTGCAGCCTGTGCCATGCGTGTGGGGGGTATCGATGAATTCTCCCTTGAACACATTGAAGAACCGACCGTCATAGAGCAGATCGGTGGCTCGTTCCGACGGCAAATGACCGCCCTTGATCAACACATGTTTGCAGCCGAACCCGTGAATGATTTTGGCGGCGCGGCGCGCGTCCGCGAGCGTCTTGATCTCCATGCCGGACAGTTCCTGGGCCTCGTGGATGTTCGGCGTGACGAGCAACGCCAAGGGGAAGAGCTGTGTCTTCATGGCGTCGATCGCCTCCGGCTTGAGCAGCGCATGGCCGGTCTTCGAGATCATGACCGGATCCACTACGAGATTCGCCACATTCTGAGGCTTGAGGAGTTTGGCGACGACCTCGACAATGGCTGTGGAAGACAACATCCCGGTCTTCACCGCAGTGACGTCGAAATCGTCGAACACCGCATCGATTTGTGCCGCGATGATCGAGGTCGGCAACTCGAAGACATCAGTAACCTCTTCCGTATTCTGCGCAGTGATGGCGGTAATCGCCGACATGGCAAACACGCCGTTCGCCGACATAGCCTTAATATCAGCCTGAATTCCCGCGCCACCACCAGAATCCGAGCCCGCAATCGTCAACACCTGTTTCAATATCATGAGTGCTCCTGAATCGTTGTTATTCAGATGCGCAGATTATACTCAGCAGACCGAGCCTGTCCAGCGGGGAGAGTGGATAAACGAATGGAGAGAGCGTTTCGTTGACACTCGGTACCAGGTACGACATAATTCGACAACAATACGTTCTCGGAAACAGGAGTGTATGCGAGGTACGGAGAAAAAACGCGCGACGGTTCCGGTGCAGCGTCGCCGCTCTAGGGTGAGGAGTGGGAAACGTGGCGCAGCCGTAGCCAACCCATTTCATAAACTGCGAGGCGCTGGCTTACAACGTATTGATGTAGATCGCTATCTTGCCTCTGTCCGGGGGCGATGATCACAGCACTGGATACCAGTGTCTTGCTCGATGTCCTCGTTAACGACCCCAAGCATGCCGATCGTTCAGAAGCCCTTCTCTTTCAAGTTTATCAGCAAGGCTCTTTAATTATCTCTCCTGCCGTCTACGCCGAGTTGGTGCCGCAGGCTCGAAATCGCGACGAGCTTGATGGCTGGTTGCGGCAGGTCCGCATTCAAGTTGTACCGTTCACAGTCGACCATGCCTACACGGCCGGGGTTGCCCATGTGGCTTATCGCCAGGCTGGTGGAAAGCGCCAGCGGATTCTGGCCGATTTTCTGATTGGCGCCCCCGCCTTCCATGAAGCAGACCGGCTGGTGACCCGTGATCGCGGGTTCTACCGCCGGTATTTTTCTGGTCTCACGATTCTGCCTGCCTGAGATGAGGCGTTCTACACGAGAAGAAGTTGGGGTATGACTATTGATGTATTGTGGTCCAAGGTGCCAACAAAGTATCTTAGGGCACTGATCATATGAGGTGATTGTTATGGCCACTGAGACGGTGAAACAGAAGATTCTTCAAGTTGTCGAGCGACTTCCTGATACGGTCACCCTTGAGGATGCCATCGAACGGCTCTGTTTCCTGGCGAAAGTCGAAGAAGGCATTCGCCAATCCGATGCGGGCGAGACAGTTCCCCACGCCGAAGCCGCTCGTCAGATCCGTCAAGAAACTCTCGCCTCCTCTGTCTGAATCGCTGATCCGGCCAGACAAGCGTTCGCTCTCCCCGTCACCGCCCGTGGCCCCGTATGCTGCCAATACACGCTCCCCAGGATCGCCATCAGCACTCCCAGTCCACCAACATTCAGCCAGATTTGTCGATAAGTTATGGTCCTGTTCTGATTCAGGGAATATCTGGCGTATGCATTTACGGATTTCTTTGGCCTGAAACGATGGCGATAATGTTTATGACTGAAGTGGTGGCTTCAGCACAGAGAGCGGCATTCTTAAAGGTCGCCGTTCGTTTATGAGTTAAATCGTTTGCGAATTCGAGAGATGCCCTCGCGTGTTTTCTGGCAACTTCGTTTGAGTGACCATCTAGCTCAATTTGAAGGTAAGCTTCCAGCATTCGTTTTGCATCGGTGTTGCTTGCCCTTGTTCCGTCGAGGATTGGATGCTTGGTTTCATCATGAACTGTCTGAGCCAGGGAAATAAGAGTTTCGCGGCAAATCAATCCAACTTGTTGGTAGCCAATTTCATCTTGTGCCTCTGCTAACCTTTTTCTGGCTTCCTCGATACTTCTATCGACCCGTGCCCAACCTGTAGGTTCTGGGAAAACAACTGTGAGCGCCAACGTGGAATTACTGTTTAACCTTTCGATCACTGGGGAAAAGAGGTCAGACAGATATTGCCTCCTTGATTGATAAGTTGGTAGATCTCCACTGCTCCACTTCCCGTACCACCTCCATAAGTCTTCGTGTGGGTTTGGGTCCTTGATTCTTAGGGACATCAACCCAGTCCGAATTCTTGATTGCCTCTTCTTGTATTCTTCGTTAACGGCTTGAATTCTTGCTCCGCCTGTAGCGACGGAAACCATAAGATTCTGTTGCGTTTCAATTTCTTGAATGAGTTCAACGGGTGAGGGTGTGGTAGCTTTATCTCGCCATTCTGGGTCATAGGGAATATCCGGGCTAATTACCACCGCCGCAATCGCTTCCCTGAGTTAACCTGAGAAGAAATTGGGCTTTCTTCAAAATTTCTTGCTGGATGTTGTCAATCCTATTGCCAAGATCGATAAATTGGGTGGAGGGGATATCAATAAATATTGTGAAGATTTGGCAACCGTTGTCCCATGAATTGTAATCTGTCTGCTCTATGTGCACTTTCCCTGTGGCAAGTAGGGAGACTTCCTGGGATTTCTTTTCCAGTTGCAAAAGATGAGCAATCTGTCCAAGGAATGTGTCGTGGTCTTTTAGAGGACTTTCCATAATCGGGTTCGTACTACTCGTTTGTGGCAACTTAATTATTTCGAACAGGGATTCAAGTGGTATTAGGTGTGGCCGTCAAGTGGTACTGTGTTTTTGTCTATCTTTCGAACCTTTTTCCTTTCAGGAGCCGGTGCATCTCTTCGGGCAAGTAGCAGGGCTAAGGCACACTGCGCGCGTCCAACGTGCCCCTTCCCTTTCCCTCCCCTTCCCTGTGGCCGGTCTCGTCTTTAGGGCGAGGGGCAGGATTGTCTCGAACTGCGCGCATCGAGCGACCACTGTTTCATCGTGGGGGCTCTGCGAGCACACGAGACGGTCCTGCCCCTTGCCCTCTCCCAATTACACCGGCCACTTCTCTTCATTCCACGCCATCTCCCAAAACATCCATTCATAGCGCGAGCTGATGACGAAGGATTCTTCCATCCGTCGCTTTTCTTCTTTGCCCGCCGTCTTGGCCCACTGGTCTACTTTCTTGCGCATCCATTGCTGGACTTGGGCGAATTCCGGCGAGGCGTAGAGCATGAGCCAGTCCCGATAGGGATGATCATGTTTCGGCGGGCCATGTTTCAAGAGATGCTGGCCGACGACACAGTAGATCCAGGCGCAGGGGAGGGCGACGACGGTGATCTCCGTTGCCGATCCTGTATGGGCAACCGTGAGCATATGCCGCGTGTAGGCGTAGTTCGTCGGTGCCATAGTCACGGCGGTCATCTCCTTTGCGGTCATATTCCATCGTGATCCATATGCTTCGTGGAGGCTGCGTTCGACGACGATGGTGTCTTCGGCGAGCTTCGTCAGGCGTAGAGCCGATTCTGAGTCCGGCGCTCTCAGCGCTCCGGCAGAAAACACACGGGCGAGGTCACTGAGAAATCTGGCGTCTTGCAGGATGTAGTACTGAAATTTACGTTCCGGCAAGGTTCCCTTTCCCAATGCCATGACAAACGGATGAGTGAGCTGGGCATCCCAGATGGGTGTGGCAAGTTGTCTTAAGCGGTCCGTAAATGACATGGGTCTTCTCCCCCGTTAGGCGTAACACGCAAAAGGTGAAAAATACGATGTGAGATATACGATCTCAGATGATGGGAGCTGGAGATTGTATCAACGGCGCTATATCCATGTATCGGGTTCACCCCCTAGTGATTCACTTCTCATGTATGACGTCCGGCGTCCGCTGGGGCCAGGGCCTCGGTAGACGATTGATCCCGTCGAGCGCGGCAACTTTGTAACATTCCGCCAGAGTCGGATAGTTGAAGACCGTGTCGATGAAATAGTCGATCTTCCCCTGATAGGCCATGACGGCCTGACCTATGTGTATAAGCTCCGTCGCTCCTTCTCCAATGGCATGAACACCCAGGAGAGCATGGGTGTGGCGATGGAATAGCAGCTTCAACATGCCGGTTTGATCGCCCATGAGCTGCCCGCGGGCGATTTCCCGATAGTGGGCGATGCCGGACGCATAGGGGATCCCCGCCTTGGCCAGGTCTTCCTCATTCCGTCCCACCGTGGAGATTTCAGGAATAGCATAGATGCCGTAGGGCAGGAGGTCCGTGTCGGTATGGTCGGGATGGCCAAAGGCATGGCAAGCAGCATGGCGCCCTTGCTGCATGGAGGTGGACGCCAAGGCGGGAAAACCGATGACGTCGCCGGCGGCGTAGATATGGGGGATGGCTGTTTGAAAATGGTCGTTCACGATCACGCGGCCTCGCGCATCCGGCGTGATCCCGACGGCCGCCAGGTTCAAGCGCTGTGTAGAGCCGATTCGGCCTATGGCATACATGAGCGTCGTGGCGGTGATCGGTGGCCGGTGTGTCAACGAGACCGTGACCTGTCCGTCTGACTCTTTCCGGATCGCGACCACTTCTTCCTCATGGTAGAGCGTCACACCGATATCTCTCATCTGTCGTTGCAAGGCGTCGATGATCTGAGCGTCGACAAATTCGAGCAAGCGCGGACGTTTGTCGATCAGCACGACCTTCACACCGATCATGGCTAAGATCGATGCGTACTCTGTGCCGATCACGCCGCCGCCGACAATGATGATCGATGTCGGAAGGCGTTTGAGCGTGATGAGGCCGTCGGTATCGATGATGGTGTGACCGTCGAATGGAATATCGGCTGGTCTGGTCGGCACTGTTCCCACGGCGATGACGATCACGTGGGCATAATGTTCGATTGCCGTGTCGGCCTGTTGAACGAGAAGCCGGTGAGGATCGACGAAGCGGGCCTCCCCAAAGATCAGATCGATGCGGTTACGTGCCATCTGATCCTTCACGATCTCAATTTCGTTTTTGATGATGTGGCTGGAGCGAAACGCGAGATCTTCGATCGTGACCGTCTCTTTCAGACGATAGCCGGTTCCATACAGGTTGCGTTGGCGGAACCCCGAGAGATAGAGAACCGCTTCGCGGAGGGCTTTGCTGGGGATGGTGCCGGTGTTGGTAGACACACCGCCGACGACGGCTTTGCGCTCGATGATGCCAACGGTCTTGCCGAGTTTGGCGGCCTGGACCGCGGCCTTCTGGCCGGCAGGTCCACTCCCTATGACGAGAAGATCGTATTGGGCCATCTCTTCATTCTAAAGGAAGGCTGAGGTTGAGGCTAAGGTTAAGAAGAAGTTTGCATCTCCTCTCCTCAGCCTCAACCAGGACCTTAGCACTTTTCGTTAGTCTAGCCAGCGGTGATCAGTGACTTGGCCACGGTGAAGGCTTTTTCCAGGTCCGGCAGTTGGACCAATTCGGGGGTGACTTGAAGATACCGCACAGTATTGTTGGCGTCGACCACCATGACCGTACGAGCCAGGATGTGGGGGCCATTAATAAACAGTCCGTAGGCTTTCCCGAATTCGGCATCCCGATAGTCCGAGAGGAATGTGACATTGGCGATTTTGGCTTCCTTCGCGAATCGTT
>JBBRRN010000008.1:0-19529 GCA_038200685.1 Nitrospirales bacterium | reverse complement strand
GAGCTCGAAGCGATCGGTCAATGCCGGGTTCGAATCTTTTCGTCGTGCGAGAGGAGAAATATCGATAGGGTAGTCGGTTATAAAGGTTGGCTGAATCAGCTTGGGCTCGACGGTTTCCTCAAAGATTTCGTTGACAATATTGAAGAGTGGCCATTTCGGATCGACTGCGATGTCGAGCTGTTTTGCCGCCACAAGGGCCTTGTCCTTATCCTCAAGGACAGAGGGATCGAGGTTGTTCACCTCCAGAATCGCCTGGTGATACGAGCAGCGGCGCCACGGAGCCGTGAGCGTGAGGTCTTTCCCTTGGTAGGTGATGACGGTTTTGCCAAAAATCTGTTGTGCCAAGGAGGAGACGAGTTCTTCCGTGAGGACGATCAAGTCCTGAAAGTCGGCATAGGCCACGTAGAATTCCAGCATCGTGAATTCTGGATTGTGAATCGTCGAAATACCTTCGTTCCGAAAATTGCGATTGATCTCAAACACACGAGGAAATCCTCCCACGATCAACCGTTTCAAATAGAGCTCCGGTGCGATGCGGAGATAGAGGTCGACGCCGAGGGCATTATGGTGGGTGACGAAGGGTTTCGCCGCCGCGCCTCCTGGAATGGGATGCATCATCGGCGTTTCAACCTCAAGGAAACCTCGTTCGATCAAGAAGGCGCGAATGCCGGCGATGATTCGACTGCGCGTCGCAAAGATGCCATGGACTTCGGGATTGGCGATCAAGTCGACATAGCGCTGTCGGTAACGGGTTTCCACGTCTGTTAACCCGTGCCATTTTTCAGGAAGCGGTCTGAGGGCTTTGCTCAGGAAGGTCAGTTGTGCGACTTCGACGGTGAATTCATTGGTCTTTGTGCGAAAGAGGGTACCGGTTACCCCGATCCAGTCGCCCAAATCAAGTAGTTCGGCAATACGATAACCCTGCTCCGAGAGATGATCCTTCTTGAGATAGACTTGAAGCCGATCAGACCCATCTTGTAGTACCGCGAAGCCTGCCTTACCGAAACGTCGCAGGGCGACAATGCGTCCGGCAAAGGTACAGGAGATCTTCTCTTGTTCCAGCGTCTCCTTGGATTTCTCACCATGAAGTGTGATCAGTCGGCCCGCACGATCCTTCACGTCGAATCGTGTGCCGTAGGGCGCCACGCCTGCCTCACGCAGGGCATCGAGTTTCTTGATGCGTTGTTGCTGCTGCTCGTTCAGTTCATCCATAGCTGCTTCAGGCGTGAGGCGATGGGCAAGGAGTTAGAGGGGTGGTTCTTCCACCGCTTCTTGCATGGCGCCTTTCAGCATTTTCCTTTTCAGATAGGCCTCTATGAATCTGTCCAGATCGCCGTCCATGACGGCGGCTACCTGCCCCACTTCGTAGCCGGTCCGGTGGTCTTTGACCATTTGATAGGGCTGGAACACATAGGATCGAATTTGGCTGCCCCAGGCAATGTCCTTCTTCTCCCCGAC
The DNA here is from genome assembly GCA_038200685.1 of Nitrospirales bacterium. GTDB lineage: Bacteria > Nitrospirota > Nitrospiria > Nitrospirales > Nitrospiraceae > Palsa-1315. The sequence continues at coordinate 18,071 of JBBRRN010000008.1, read as the reverse complement.
GATCGCATTGAATTCCGCCTCTTTCTTTTTGAGTTCGAGTTCATAGAGGCGCGCCTTTAAGACTTTCATGGCCCCGTTGCGATTCTGGAGCTGCGACCGTTCATTCTGACATTGCACAACGATTCCAGTCGGCAGGTGTGTCATGCGGATGGCCGTCTCAACTTTATTCACATTCTGGCCGCCGGCGCCGCCGGCCCGAAACGTATCGATCCTAAGGTCTTTGTCTTCGATCACGAGGTCAATGTCTTCATTCACCTCAGGATAGACGAAGACCGAGGCAAAGGAGGTATGCCGCCGTTTGTTTGCATCGAATGGGGAAATGCGCACCAATCGATGGACGCCTGCCTCGGCTTTGAGATAGCCATAGGCGTAGGCCCCTGTCACCAACAGCGTCACGCTCTTGACACCCGCTTCTTCTCCTGGGAGCAGGTCTAGCGTTTCTACCTTGAACTTCTTCCACTCGGCCCAACGAACATACATGCGCAGCAGCATCTGCGCCCAATCCTGGGATTCCGTCCCGCCGGCGCCGGGATGGATTGCCACGATCGCATTGTTGGGATCTAGTTCGCCTGAGAGTAGAAGTTCAAGCCGAAGCGCGGCGAGCTTTGGCTCGAATCGATCTAGCTCGAACGTCAACTCCTTCACGAGCTCGGCATCGTCGCTTTCTTCTGCCAGTTCGAGCAGCGTGCCCAGATCGTTCATGGTCTCATCGATATCCCGCCACTGCTGGAGGTCATCCTCAATCGTAGACTTTTCCCGGCCGATCTTGGCGGCCTTCTGAGCGTGGTTCCAAAAATCCGGTTGCGACATCTGCTGTTCCAGATGTGCCAACTCGGCCGTCATGCGAGCAAAGTCAAAGATGCCCCCGTAGTTCCGATACTTGTTCAGCAACGGCCCGGACGCGATTCTTTACCTCATCCAACATAGAGCGATCCTTTCTCGTTACACAGGAGTGGCCGCGATGGCGTCCGGTTCAGAACCCTTAGAGCGAAACATGCCCAGTAAGAATAAAATCGCGCAGAGTATAGCACAGCCGTAGGCAAACACATCGCCGTACCGACTGTAAAACGTACGCGGGCGCCAGACCTGAATCGTCGCTTTGACGGCGTGCTCCGTAAACGTCGGTGTGGCCTCAAGGATGCGCCCGAACGGATCGATGAATCCAGAAATGCCGGTGTTGGCTGAGCGAGCAAAAGCCAAGTGATTCTCGACCGCGCGAAACACCACCATCGAAAAATGTTGCGAGGCAGCCGACGAAGCGCCGAACCAGGCATCGTTCGTGACGGTCACCAAGAACTCTGCCCCGTTCGCGGCAAATTGCCGTACCAAGTTCGGGAAGATCACTTCGTAACAGATGGCGACTCCAAAATTGATCGATCGCGGCGTAGGTCCTGCCATTCCTGTCGCTGCAGACCGTGGTTTCGACGTCAAGGTCAAGACCGCTGGACCGGGTCCTGCCTCGAAATCGCCGATCCCTTCCACCAGTTTATCAAGGAAAAACAGCACCGAAGATTTGAGCGGGATATATTCTCCAAAGGGAACCAGATGCTGTTTGTCGTAGCGGCCTAGCAATTGGCCGTCGGGAGAGAGGAGGTAGGCACTATTCAACAAATAGGGTCGCCGATCCGGGTAGTAACGCAGGGCAGGGCTCCCAAACAGGATCGGCGCCTGGGCTCGATTAGCCATGGCAATGAGTTGCTGCTGATAGACCGGCTCACGCTCGAAGACGAATGGCGTTGCCGCTTCCGGCCACACCACCAAATCTGTGCCCAGGCCGAGCCGTTCCGTCAGTCTCTCAAAGCGTGCGAGAGTCTCCTCTCGGTAGGAGGTGTCCCATTTCACGGCCTGATCGACATTCGGCTGCACCACTCCCACGCTGATGGATGATCGAGGAATATCCGAAAACGGCGCTTCAGATATCGACGCAAGGCCATGCTCCCATGAAAGTGTGACGAGTAGGGCCGCCATGGCCACGAGTTCCCATGGGAGCCTGGCCGGGCGGAATCCCCGGAGCAAAGGCATCATCCAGGAGAGGAATTCAGCGATGGCGACATTCACCATCACAAGAAGGAATGAGACTCCGTAGACTCCCATGTGATCCGCAATTTGAATGATCTCAATCTGACGATACTGAGAATAGCCGAGGAGACCCCAAGGTAATCCGCTCAGCGCATAGGTGCGGGTCAGTTCGAGGGTCACCCATAAACAGGGAAATACAAAGAAACCGTAGCGAGGAATGAGAGTCCGAAACCACACGGCCCCGGCAGAGTAAAGACCGACATAGAAACCCAAATAGGCCGTGAGCAGTAACATGAGGCCATAACTGACCACCAACGGGACCTTGCCGTAGGTGTTCATGGCGGTGACCACCCAGGCCATCATGCCTGTAAAAGCAATCGTGCCGGATAGCCACCCGATCCAAAACGCCTGCGTTTTGCTTTTGCCGTCCAACGCCCAATGCAATGGCACGAGGGCGACCCAGGCCAACAGCCCGATGTCGGATTTTGGGAAGCTCAATGGGAGAAATAGACCGCTCGCGCCGGCAAGAACGAGTGAACGCGCGAGGGAATGGGTCATGACCTGCACATTAGCGAAAGCTGAAGAGGGATGCAACTTCCGCTTGAGAGTAGAACCGGCGCACCCGTCTTTGTCGTGGGGGGGAGAGATTTTGGGTTGACGGACGTTCGATGAGCTCCTATAAGTATGGGCGGTAATCTGGAATCCGTGTGAAGGGTGTGCCGTGATGAAGCCGTCCATGCCAAGGGAGCAGGACGGCCCTGAGTCTGGCAGAGCAAGGCGATACTACAGACGCCAAAACAGGAGGTTATGTAATGGATCAAAGAATCGTTAGCGTGTGTCTGAGCCTGAGCCTGATGGTGTTCGTCGCGGGCTGCGCTGGTAAGAACGTCTCTTCTTCTTCAGGGGATGCAGCCTCTCAGGCAGGGCAGACCAAGAGCGAAGAGATTAAGCCGGACGCGATCAAGCCGATCCCGCTTGATCGATCATTCGAGCGGCCCTCAGCCACCGCACCATCCAATCTCGCGCTTACGCCGAATGCGGACTCAGACAGCCAAGCATTGGGCGATGTGTTCTTCGATTACGATCGGTTTCACGTCCGCAAGGATATGATGCCGGTGTTGGACGTGAATGCCGGATGGCTTCGCGCCAACGGGAGCAAGACGGTGTTGATTGAAGGCCATTGCGATGAGCGAGGCACCCTGGCGTACAACCTCGTCTTGGGTGAAAAGCGTGCGCGCGCGGTGAAGAAGTATCTCCAGGATATGGGTGCACAGGCTACGCAGCTTCAGATTACAAGCTATGGAGAAACCAAACCCTTCTGCAAGCAGCAAAACGATGACTGTTTTCAACAAAATCGTCGTGCGCATTTCGCGACAAAGTAGAAACCATGTGTGCCGCCGGAGATCTATCTTCCGTGCCGGACATCAAGGAGGGATATGTGAGGCACTATCAGACCCGCATCGTAGGAGTCGGGCTTCTTGGAATCATCTTAGCCATTGGCTGTGCAGGCAAGGGCGAGCGTATTGACCTGAAGGTTCCCATCGCGAACGTGGCAGATGGGAAAGTTGTGACGGTGAGTCCCGCGACTGTCGCGATTCAGCCGTTTGAAGACCATCGTACCGACCGATCGCACCTTGGCATCAGACATCATCTATGGGGAGGGGAGAGTCACTTCAGCCTCCCAAACGGCACTCTTGGCGAGGCTACGGCCCAGGCGTTCGCTGACTTTCTCAAAGAAAAAGGCTGGAATGCGACCGTCGCCAAAGGTAACGGAGCTGAAGGGGCAGATATGACCATCACCGGCAGACTTATCGATGTCGGAGTGGATGCCACGAGCGGTATCGGCCAAACGACGCTTAACGCGAAAAGTCGGATGGCTGTTCAAGTGAAGAACCGCGCCGATGGGAGCCAAATCCGTGAGACCCTCACTGGCGCCGGAACCAACCAGGTCTTCTGGTTCGACCCTGAGGATGCCCAGGAGTTGCTCAATGAACTGTACAACAAGAATTTCGAGAAGTTTGTGACGGATACCAAGCTTGACGGCACGACACTCAAACTTCGGTAACGGAATCCTCCCGGCAATGGGCCGCAGAGGATGCATTCGGGATCTAGTTTTAAAAAATCCGGCTCAGTCAAACTCGATGAGCTCGAACAGCTCATCGAGAAATATGAAGAGGGCGAAGGCCACGGCGATGCATAGTGAGTCAATCCTTGACTCGCTCGCATCGGAAGAATATCGTATCTCTGTGGGGGGAGCTTAACGCCCCGAGGGAATATGGTTCATAAGGGGGTCGAGCGTCGGGATGGTGTGCAAGCCCGGCTTGACCGGGAAGCCTAAAGTCCCGCCAAGATCTCCGTCGTACCTATGCTGTCCTCGGTAGGTGCGCGCTCCTCCCACCCTAATTGTCCTCTCATTCCGATTGGCGGTTTTCCCCGTTTCACCACCCCGCCATGTGCCTTTGTCCTCCTCTCACAACCGTGGTGAGGTCTGCTGTGTCATCTCCACCGCTCGAGATGGCAACGAAGATGTGCCGAAGCTGTTCGGTGTCGTCACCTGACTGGAGAAGATGAATGAGTACGCGCAAGTCGCTTGCATCGACGTCCAAGAACACAGAACCTCGTGCAGCTTCGGCCGTGACGGCGGTAGAAATGGGCGCGCGACAGCGCGAGATTTCCGTCTCCGAATTCTTCACCAAGAATCGTCATTTACTCGGCTTCGACAACCCGCGCAAAGCCCTGCTGACCTGCGTCAAAGAAGCGGTCGATAACGCTCTGGATGCCTGTGAGGAGGCTGGGATTCTTCCTGAGGTGACGGTCCAGCTGGAAGTTGTGGCTGTTGGATCGGCAGCAAGACCCCCTGCGAGTCAGGCCACGCGCTTCCGAGTGACGGTAACGGATAATGGCCCCGGGATCGTCCGCCAGCAAATTCCGAAAATCTTTGCGAAACTGTTATACGGATCTAAGTTCCATCGTTTGCGCATGAGTCGTGGTCAGCAGGGAATCGGTATTTCAGCGGCAGGGATGTATGGCCAACTGACGACCGGCAAACCGATCAAGATCATTTCGCGTATCGGCCCCAAGGCGGCGGGCCATTATTTCGAGGTGCAGATCGATACGAAGAAGAATGAACCTCTGGTCCATGAGAATAAGCAAATCGAGTGGGACCAGCCTCAAGGCACACAGGTGGCGATTGAAGTTGAAGGCCGTTACCAGAAGGGGCGCGCGTCGGTGGATGAGTATCTTGAGCAGACGTCCATTGCCAACGCTCATGTGAAGCTCATTTACCGAACGCCGGAAGGCGAGACGAAGGAATATGCGCGCGCCTATCATGAACTGCCGCCTTCGCCGAAAGAAATCAAGCCCCATCCCTACGGCATCGAGTTCGGGATGTTTCTCAAGATGCTACAGGAGGCGAAGAGTCAGACTCTTTCAGGCTTTCTGTCCAGCGATTTTTGTCGGGTGACACCGGGGCTCGCGGATGACATGTGCAAGACGGCGAAGGTTTCGCCCAACGCGAGGCCTCGTGACGTCCGTGGTGCGATCGCCGAGACGCTCTATCACGTGATTCAAGCGACCAAAATCATGGCGCCGCCGACCAATTGCCTTTCGCCGATCGGCGAAAAGGCCATCCTCTCAGGTCTGTATAAACAGATCAAAGGAGAATTCTATACGGCGGTGAGCCGGCCCCCCTCCGTCTATCGCGGCAACCCCTTCATTATCGAAGCAGGGTTGGCCTTTGGAAAAGCCCCGGATAGCGAGGCCAAGCCTGAAAGGCCGGCAATGCCGTTGGCAGAAGGGGAGCAGGAAGAAGGAGACTCGGAACTCGCGCGCGTGATTCGCTATGCCAACCGGGTGCCGCTGCTCTATCAGCAGTCTGCTTGCGCAATTTTCAAGGCGGTGCTCGCCACGACCTGGCGTAATTATGGGATTTCTCAGTCGCGCGGAGCACTGCCGGCTGGGCCGATGGCTATCTTTGTGCATATCGCGTCCGTATGGGTGCCCTTTACCAGCGAGTCGAAAGAAGCCATTGCGGAGTACGACGAAATCCATAAGGAAATTACTCTCGCGCTTCGTGAATGTGGTCGGCGGCTTGGACTTTTTCTGCGACGCCGCGAGCGTGCGGCGAGCGAATTCCGGCGGCGAAATATTTTCGAACTCTATATCGAAGAAGTCGCCGAAGCCTGTAACAGGTTGAAGGGCGGGAAGCTGCCTGTCGAAAAATTGAAGGCGCAGTTGCAGAAGATTGCATCTTCACGGACCGGCGGCATGAAGACGGATGAAACTCTCGGCAAGACCGGCGCTGGACCTGAAGGATTGCCGCATTCCATTATTGTCAAAGCGGAAGGTATCGAAGGAGAGGCTCCATTGGCGGCTCCTGTTTCCGATAAAATAGCAATCGAGGAGCAGCCGGCTTCCCCTACATCTGAACCACGACACACTGCAAAGACACAGTCTGAGAAGAAAAGGCCAAGCATGGTCGCGACCGTCGAATCGACTCGTAAGAAGGGTGCGCTGGCACAGCAACAGACCGCAGTTCGTACCGGTCGCAAGGTCCCCCAGGCAAGGAAGAAAAAGTAGGACGACGCATGGCGAAAACAAAAATCACAAAGAACGGGGTTGTTGAAAAGAAATTAGTCGGGCTGGCCGATATGGTCATCGCGTCCGCGCAGCGTGGGAAAGATCCGACGATGGCCATCCCGATTCGCGCGCTCTCGAACGTGACCTTTAATGCGCGCAAGGGTTTGCTCGAAATGGGGGAGAAGAAACAGGCCCGTTCATTCTTCAACGTCGGCATGGCCAAGAAATTCATGCAGACCATATTGGTCGCGGACGCTCTCTCAGAATTGCAGCGCGCGGAATTGACGACCTCGCTCAGAGAGATTTACTACCGAACCAAACACACCATTCAGGACTCGCACGAGAATACGTTCGATACCCAGGACGAATCGGACCCGATTATTGAAGATCTGGAAGTGTCGCTCGTGGCGCTTCGCGAAGAGTTACATGTACGGGCAGAAAATGGAGGAAGTGTCGTCGGTCCGCTGGTGCTCGGTGACGACGGCGATCGTGTAGATTGTGCCAAGCTGGGAAAAGGCGGGTACTCGGTTCCATCGATTGTCGAGCCGGATTATGTGGAGATCCGCCGCTGTACGGCTGACTTTGTACTGCTGGTTGAGAAAGGCACGCAGTGGAATCGCCTCTCAGAAGATAAATTCTGGCGCCGATATAACTGTGTGCTCTTGACGGGCAATGGGCAACCGCCTCGTGGGGTGCGCCGTTTGGCCAGGCGACTACACGAGGAATATACACTTCCCGTCTATGTCCTGGTCGATAACGATCCCTGGGGGTACTATATCTATTCCGTTGTGAAGCAAGGCTCAATCAATCTGGCCTTTGAGAGCCAGCGGATGGCGATTCCCAAAGCCAAGTTCATCGGTCTTTCCAGCGCCGACCCTGAACGATACGAACTTCCACGTAACGTCGGGATTAAATTGAACGAGAAGGACATCGCCCGTGCAAAGGAACTCCTCAACTATCAGTGGTTCCAGAAACCGGCCTGGCAGGCTGAGATCAAGCGGATGCTCGCGAGCGGACTCAAGTACGAACTAGACGCCCTTGCCAACAAAGACTTCCAGTACCTCACGAAAAAATATCTTCCACGGAAACTCAAAGAAAAAGACTGGCTCGACTAAGCCGAGCCAGTCTTTTGCATCGTATCCTGACTCGGTATCTACTCCGCGGGCAACATCAGATAGAGCCCGATCGTAATGATCGGCGCCATGACATACATTGCCTTCTTGCCGAAGCTATCATAGACGCCATAGATCAAGATTGCGCCCATGAAGAAGAAGTAGAGTTGCCCGATACCCCGATATCCCGCACTATGTTCTGCTGCCAACGCGAGGGTAGGCGATCCGAGGATCAGTCCTGCGGAAAGGGCTGCTAATCGTTTCATCACAATCTCCATTTCAATGAGGTTAACACATGGGCCGTCATCCCGATGGCCGGTACTGTTGCACAAACAATAATGCCCTCATAGTAAAGATTACCCAGAGGGCGTAACTCTCTATTTAAACGATTCTGAGTGGCTGGCTTGGGCGAAACTAGCACAGGAGCACCCTACACCTCTGTATTTTATGAATAATGGACGCTATCGTGCGCCTTCTCATAGTCAGAAGTCAAACTGATGTCAGTGAGGGTGAGGCGTTAAGGGTAAGGCGTGAGATGCGTGACGGGTTAGGGGGGTGGATAGATTGAGCCGTTTGGTCCCGTTGCGCGAAGGAGGGTTGTCGGGCAAGTCTTCAAAGAGTGCAATTGAAAAGACTGCTGACACCGTTGTTTTCTCTTTCCAGAGATGAGCGACAAACCGTGCAGGTCTGTCACGCGCCGGGAATGCTTCCCCATGCTGTTTTTTCGCTGGTCTGCTTCGCCGCTAAATCGCTTTCTTTACCTTGCGTGCTCAAGGTGTTGTAAACGCACCGCTCGCAATAAATCTCGCTCAACTCGCGTTGGGTTAGGTTTTTCAATTCCTCGTAGTCTGTCGCATTCGCCATCCACTCAAGAAGCTTCTCCTTGGGCGTGTTCTTATAGCTTTCGTGCATGAAGTCGAAAAGCTCAATTGGTGTCCGCGCTTTTCTGCCCTGTTGAAGATAAACGCCAAAGAATGTATCGGGAAACTGCCTATAGTCATCAAACTCTGCCTGAGACATTGGTGCTTTGCAGATCCAAGATTTGTCAGTTCGAGGCTCATGGTATGCGAGAATCATTTCACGATTCACCGCATCTATGGTTGCGGTAGTTAGCTGGGCAGGCACCTCTTGGCCATCTGGTCCAGGTGCTAAATAGAATTGACCGATCTGCATGCGAGGAAGTTTGCCGTCAGAAAAGGCTGATGATGGCAGTTCTCCATCGAATGTTGATGGCAAATGGGAATGCATCTCAATTGAGCGCATGAGTTGGAAGATTTCAGAATGTTGCTCTCGAGCTCTCACTGCCTCCCTTATGGTTGGGAACGGCCCTAGAAAGTCTGGGATCTTGAAACCATAAAACGATACAAGGACAGGAGTTTGAGGGCTCTCAAGAAAATAATGGTCCGATACATTTATGAGGCATATGTATGCTGGTGGGGCTGGCTGATTCTTTATTATCAAACCTTCAACGCTCTTTAGTCGACGCTCAGCACGGTCGAGTATTCTTTCGGCTTGTTGTTCGGACGTAACAGGATGGTTCAAATCCAAGAATACGAGCCTCGGGTGATCCGCCTTTTTCTCAAGCGCCAATCGGTTGCCGACCGACGTTAAGTCTCCTGGGATTGTTATTATCGTCGCCAGGGTAGCGAGATTTCGCCTCAACAGAGAATCGTGCCTTCGAGGAGGGATAAGTCGCTGTGAATTCACAATGCGAGGTGGATCCATCGGATTCGTTCTCGAACTCGAGTTCAAAGCCTGCCCTAATCAACCAGGCTGCCACCTGAGTTTCAAAAAAGGCACCAGGGAAGAGGTCTGGATTTCGTAAACGAGACAATAGCCACGTCTGAATATCAGTCCCATTGTGAGCGATGAGATAAAGGTTGTAGGCAAGCCGGTAGTAGGCAGACGCTGCGCCAGTCATCGACCCTGAGAAAACCTGGCCCGGGGTCGTCATATATTTCCTCTGAAGTGTGCAGAGGTGGTGATACCACTTGAGTATGGAATGCCGTTGCTCAAATGGTTTCTTTAGTTCTTCGTTGCCCCATGCCTCGCCCAGAGTTTTCTTGATATAGTCGCCAAGGAAATCCGGAAATGTTTTCACTTGCCGTAGTGAAGGTTGCTGCCGACTGCGACGAACCTGTAACCCTTAAACTCGGTCGAAATTATTGGTCGTCCAAGGCCTTGTTGTGCCTGGCGTTGAATTTCTTTCGCCTTGTGCTGTTCGAGAAACTGCTTGCCTTCTTCCTCAAGTTGTTTTTCAATGCGAGCATGTTGAATTAGAAATGGAAGTTCAAATCGAGGGCTGTTGTGACACTTCTTGAATTTTTTCCCGCTACCGCAAGGGCAAGGTTCGTTTCTTCCTATCTTCATTACGTGTCCTGACTGATTAATATTGTGTCGACACTGTACTTTTTCAGCGCGAACTTGGTCCATCCCACCGCTCTCACCCCCGAGTTCTCTCCACCCTTCCCACTTTCCTATTGTGATGAGCGGCCTGGCGTTTCCCCATCGTGCGCACGCCCAACGAGGAGAGTCCGCGACCGCGCGTTGCGCGAGCACTGGGAATCGCCAGGCTGCTCTTTCCTTTTCCGTCCCGTTGCATTAGGAGGGGAGTGGCCAAGGCTGCCCTCGACTGCGCGCATCGAACGAGGGCCTTCCTAGGCCGCGCGTTCTGCGAGCAAAGAGGGCACCTGGCCATTCCCGATCTCTTCTTGTTGCCCCGAAATTGCTCGTGAGTCTCAGGTGGCTTGCAGGCGGTTCAGCCAATAGTCGGGGTGGCGTTTGGCAGGGATCGGAATCTGGAGACGGAAGGCAACAAAGATCTAATATTTTTTCTTCTTTCAAGCGTAGAAACAGCAATCAGGGCCAGTTCTCTCACAAGGGGACTGGCCCTTTGTATTTTGGGGCGTAGAGTTTCACGATGTAGTAATGATGGGAACTCGGGCTTCCCTTGTTCCTTCCGAATGGTTCGGTATAGGCAATGAAAATTGGAAAACGTTGCCTTGTGTCGATAATAGTTCATGAAGGGTGAACATGCAGTCGTTGAATCTCTCAGGAAGACTCCCTGTCGAGTAGTTTCTCTGATGGCTGTGTGTATTGGTGGCGTATAGCCGACGCGTCGCCTTAGATGTCAGGGTAACGGAATCGATACGTCTTCGGTGCATGATATGACTTTTCCCTTTCTCGTGGCGGCAACGGTTTGGTGCGTGCTGAATTAGAAACCGACCGATGGATTCTTAATCATGGAGAGTGCGCTGTTCAACTGGTAGATAGAATCGGAGGGAGAGGGTCGGGTGTCGGCCGTCTAAGTCCATCCTCATTTATCGGGGGGCTCTTGCCAGGTGATCAGTCGATCCTTGTCAGTGAGCGGGCGCTGGCTGGAATACGCTCTGAATTAGTTTCGCGACGTATCCGGCGAATATCGGTCGCACGCATTCAATCCCTCAACTCGACGTATTACGTGATGTCTGCCACCAGAGGCTCTATCTATAGGCTGTTCTAGCCTGCCAACTCCCGGTTCCGTAAATTAAGAATGGTCGGATTGATGGAATCTCCAGTGGATGGCATGCCGGTGTCACGACTGGAACGATGTTGTTCGTCTGGTGGTGACGTATGAAATTGCTCGTAGCAGGGTCAACCTCAACCAAAGTTGCCTGTGCGAATGATGTCGAGCATGGGGGCTTCTGCGGAGGCGCCCGCATGTCCCTGTTGCGGTCCAGGTTGGTTCTTTCCCAGTCTCATAGTCCTGCCAGCATTTTCCTGGCCTCTTCAGACCCGCTGAAGGTTTGGCTGAGCTCCAGGGCCGTTTGGAGCGATTTTTTTGCTCCCGCCTGGTCACCATTTTTATGCTGTGTCATTCCGTAATGAAAGTGGATGTCCGGTTCATGGGGTAATTTTTCCACTGCTTCTTTGAGGAGGCTCCTGGCGAGAAGATACGCATTTTTTTTATAATAGACCCATCCGAGCGTGTCAGCGATGTAAGAATCATTCGGTTGCTGTTCACGCGCCATCTGGGCGTGTGCGAGTGCTACGTCAAGATTGCCGCCATGTTCGACTAGGATCCAAGCCAGGTTATTTGCTGCTGGAGCGAATCGAGGGTCGAGTTTCAGGATCGCCTCATAATGGGCCTGTGCCTGTTCGTGTTCTTTCAGACCGTCATGAATAATGCCTAACATCATATGGGCTCGTAAGACCTTAGGGTCCTTTGCCAGGACGGCTTCAAATTTCTTGGCGGCTTGATCCGTCTTGCCCGCTATATGATAGACCAGGCCGAGGTTCATGTAGGCAGACAGGAGGGAATCGTCGAGTTCGAGTGCTTTCTTGAAGGCTGTTTCCGCCTGCCCAGGATCCTCTCCTTTCATCCAGAGTTGTCCCAGAAGGGTATAGAGTTTCGGGTCGTTCGGAGAAGCCGCAATCTGTTTATGCACCCGCTCTCGGGCATCATTCCCTTTGCCTTGCGCGATCTTGATCATGGCGATTTGGGCTAACGGTTCAATCGCCATGGGTTTCCTGGTAAGTGCATCCTCGAAGTAGGCTAGAGCCTTGGCATCGTTTTTCTCGGCATGCGCCACAAGGCCGAGACGATGGAGACCGATGGCTTCTTCCGGCAGGGCCTGTGCCACAGCCTCGAAGAACTGCTTGCTCTTGATAAGGTCTCCCTTGCGAAGATATGCATCGCCAGAAATAATGGCTGCTTGGACATTGCGTGGGTTGAGCTGGATGGCCGTGTGGGCCTGTTCGATTGCCCGGTCCGTTGAGCCTTCAGCTAAATAGGTCTCGGCCAGCGCAGTATGGGACTCAGACATGTTCTGGTTGAACTTCACCGCTTCAGTGAATGCCCCGCGAGCCTGAACAGTCTGACCTTTTTGCATGAATGCCACGCCGAGGAAGTGATGAGCCACTGCGAGCTGCGGTTCATCTTTTACGACTCCCTGGAGGAGAGAAATAGCCTCATCCACCTTTCCTTTAACCAGGCGTAATCTCGCCTCAAAGAAGCGTCCGCTCACATCCTTGGCATTCATTTTCAGAATCGCCATAGTGCGGGCCTCTGCTTCATCCACCTTCCCGCTATCGAGATAGCTTGAAATCAACTTGTCCCGAGCAATGATCGAACTGGGATTCACTCCTGTTGCGCGTTGGTAGCTCGCAAGTGCCTTGTCGCGCTGCCCGAACCCGGTGAAAAGATCTCCCAGGTGGATGTGCGGTTTTTCGTCCTGAGGTTTGAGTGCCGCCGATTTCTGCAGCACAGCTTCCACCTCGGCCCATTTGCCGTAGCGCTGATAGAAGCTGGCGAGTCGTAGGTAAGTCCCTTCGTTGTCCGGGTCGATTTCGAGCGCGTGCTTGTACATGCTCTCTGCTTGGTCCGGCTTGCCAGTCGTGACGTGAAAGTCTCCGAGTGCGAGCAAGATTTCGGCAGAACGCGGGTCGATCGTCAACGCCTGCTTGAGTGCCGCTTCAGCCGAGGTGGCGTCTTTCACAAACACATGGGCCCGCGCCAGTTCAATGTATGTGGGCATGTTCTTGGGATCGGCCTCAATGGCTTTCCTGAACTCCACGATTCCCTCGGCATACTGCTTTTCATTGATCAGCCCACGCCCTTTGAGAATGAGTCCTTCAGCATTGTTTGGCGCCGACACCAAGACCATGTCAGCGTGTTCGCGCGCTTTCGCCGGTTCGTTTCCGAGCAAGAAGAGTTCGCCCAGCTTGAGGTGGGCATCCCGATTCGTCTTGTCCAGCGCTACCGTTCTGCTGAATTCGGCGAATGCCCCCTGAAGATTCATTGCCCCACCCAATTTGAGGTATATCAAGGCCAAGCGGTAATGGCTATCGGCGTCTTTCGGGTCGAGTTGCGCCACGTTTTGGAACTCAAGTAAGGCTTCGCGGTATTGCTGCTTCTCGAGGTACGTCTGCCCTCGTTGGAGATGCGTAGCTTTTTTAGATTCAGGAGAAAATCCATCACAACTGCTCAAGATAAGGGTGAGCAATATGCCAAGCAGCGAGACCGAAGTTAAACGGCGCATAGGGAGGATGTCCTTTACGAATCGAGGGAAGTCAACGACGAAGTCCGATCATCGATAATTCTATGTTCTCCGATGAGTAAATGGAATGAATATATGAGATTCTGAAAAGAGTCCTCACACGGGAGGTTATCAGGACAGCAACAAGGCGTTGTGAGGCGACCAGGTTGAGTCACGGCGGGGACACCTGCCAGGAAAGTCGGGTTGGCCGGTGGCTCAGGTGGCAGGGAACTCAAAATATTTGGCGATGTGCGATGCCAGCGCGGGGGAGCACGCTCAGTGCCTAAACTTATGCCGCAGTTGAGCTGAGACGTTTTTGGCGCTGACCAACGATATCCAGCGCTGCGACGCGGTATGTTTCAGCGAGTGTAGGGAAGTTGAAGATGTTCTCGACACATGAGTCAACTGTGGCTCCATGCTGAAGCGCCATCTGGGCGACATGAATCAATTCCGTTGCGCCTTCTCCGATAATCTGAACACCAAGGAGGTATTCGCCTGTTGGATCGGCCACCATCTTCAGTAAGCCGTCGCGAATATCTGAGATCTGGCCGCGGGCAATCTCATTAAACTTTGCCCGGCCAATCATGACTTCTCGATATCGTTTCCTGCCTGCTGCTTCATCCAGTCCGATGCTGGCCATCTCTGGAATGGTATACACTCCCGTTGGAATGATGTCGGCTGATTGCCCCTCAGGGAGACCCAGGGCATGGCATACAGCCCGGCGGCCTTGTTCCATGGCCGAAGAGGCCAGACCGGGGGGGCCGATGAGGTCGCCGACACCGTAAATGTTGGGAATGGCCGTCTGGCAATGTTCGTTGACGGCCAGCGTTCCATTTTCAGTGACGATCAAGCCAGTCGTGCTGAGGTTGAGGTCCTCAAGATTGGCTTGTCGCCCCAAGGCCACGAGCATTTTATCGCTTGTGAATATCTGCCCGTCCTGGAGTGTCGTGACGACCTGAGAGATTCCATCCCACTGGATGTCTTTGATTGCCTGTTTCCCACAGTAGCGGCCTCCAGCGTGCTCAAAGCTTTGCACAAACATGCGAACGAGTTCCGCATCGAAAAATTGAAGGGGACGATCAGCCCGATCGATGATGGTAACCTGCACGCCGAGCGCGGCAAAGATTGACGCATATTCCAGCGCAATGATGCCCCCGCCCAATACCGTCAGGGAGCGTGGCAAGTAGATCATGGAGAGGATCGAGTCGCTGTCCAGGATATGTTCATGGTCGATTGGAATATCAGCCGGTGCTCGAGGCCGGGATCCTGTGGCGATGACGATTGTATCGGCAGTGAGGGTTTGTTTCATGCCGTCGATCGTGAGCATTTCAATCTGGCTGTCGGAGAGGAATTGGGCTCGGCCGTGGAACAATGTCACGCCATTCCGCGTCAGCTGTTTCATCATGTAGTCGCCGTGTGATGTCACAACCTCTTCCAAGCGATGCATCAGTGTGGCGACCAAGATGTTCGAAGGGATTGCAGCGTTCGGCGTAATCGCAGATCGTTTCATCCGGTCCAGTTGCAGTGCACTCTCGCGAAGCGTTTTGCTCGGGATCGTTCCCCGGTATACACAGCCTCCGCCGACACCTGGCTCGCGTTCGATCACCGCAACGTGCTTGCCTGCTTTGGCGCCCTGGATGGCAGCTTTTTGGCCGGCTGGACCACTTCCAATCACGATAATGTCATAGTGAAGCACTGTACTCATTGTGCCATCGTGTCCACGAGACTGAGGATTTTCTCTTTCAAGCTGAGCAGGGTGTCGACGTCATTGGGGTAAAGATTGAGATCGGCAAAGACGCTATGGTCACGAAGGGTGCTGTCATCGTAGAAATCGGGAACAAGTAGGTAGGTGGCTAACCGGTCGGCCAAACAGGTCATCATCGCCTCCTGGCGGTGTGTAGGTGTGTGTTCATAGGCCCCATAGTAGGCGATGGCTTCGGCCACCTGTGGGGGTAAGGCCCATTCAGCTGCAATCACGCTGCCTACGCGAGCATGATAGCCGTCAAGGAATGCGTGGATGGCATCGGACCCAAGGGGGACATGTAGGTCTGCGGCAATGGCCGTGACGGCCTTGAGCACGACCGGTTTTCCGACTGCATGTAAAAGTCCGCAAAGATAAGCGCTTTCTACGTTATAGCGGCGCATGCGCGCGATCTCTTTCGCGTAGGCTCCGCTGGCCAGCGCGTGCCGCCAGAGTTGCCGGATGTCCGCTTCATGTCCTGGAATCTTGACGGCTCCGCTCTTCAGAGAAACCGTGACGGCGATCTCGGACAGCTGATTCACTCCGAGCATGGCCACGGCATGTTGGAGTGAGGCAATCGGAGTCCGAGGCATATACGCAGGGGAATTGGCTATTCGTAACACATGTGCTGCCAGGGCCTGGTCTTGGTGGATTAGGGCAGACAAACGGGCTGCATCTGCAGAGGGATCATGGGCCAGTGCCATGACCCGGCCAGCGACTTGTGGCAGGACAGGAAGCTCGATTCGATCCGTATTGATCCGTTCGACTAAGGCCTGTTCGATCTTCTCAGGCATTTCCAGGCTGTGTGGGTCATGTATGG
Organism: Nitrospirales bacterium; assembly: GCA_038200685.1. GTDB lineage: Bacteria > Nitrospirota > Nitrospiria > Nitrospirales > Nitrospiraceae > Palsa-1315. The sequence continues at coordinate 1,784 of JBBRRN010000008.1, read as the reverse complement.
CTGTGTCCATATTGCAGTCGTTCTCTGATGTAGATCGGTGTTCAGCGTAGGTCAGTACACTCTCTTGTCGGTAGGATGTCTAGAAACCTTTACCCGCATGACCCATCAATACTTCTGCCGCATTCGGCGACCGATGGCTCTTGATTTTGAGTTGTGAATCGGGCAATGGAAGATAGACATGAATCTGGCGGTTTTATGGGCTTCACATATTCAATGGGTTCATGAATTGTTGTCCGAACGACGAATGGAAACAGTACCTATGTTTTGACAAGGCGCCTCAGTGAGACGGGGAGTGGAATAGTCAGCCTTTTCAGTGCGGCTTTATTAAGGTATCTATACGTAGGCTATCACCTGTCAGTTTTTATGGCATTATTTGATTATTTGTCTGCCTGTATTGCTTACAGGATGACATAGGGCCAATTGAACTCATTGATAATGGCAGGGGGAGATAGTATGGTTTCTTAACAATAATGCATAAGTCGTATTCTGAGGTCTATAGGTTGATGACGCGCTCTTCCTCCCTCATTCATGTTGCTGTGCGTCATCTCTATTCTCTGTGTGCATCGCCTCAACATGCCCTCTGTTGCGACGATTGGCTAGTGCGTTGAAGCGCTACTATTGATCGTGTCTGTACTGCCGGACAATGTTCGCTAGAGAGGATGCTCGTGAGCAAGCGTAATAAGAAATCAATCAGCGTCGTGATCGTGGACGATCATGAAGTGGTTCGAGAAGGATTGCGAGCGATGCTGAGTCGACACAATGATATCGCTGTGGTCGGTGAAGCGAGTACCATGAAGGGTGCGGTAGTCGAATCCTGCCGCCTGAAGCCGAATGTGGTCTTGATGGACGTCCGTTTATCCGACGGGAGTGGAGTGGATGCTTGCCGCGTGATCAGGGATTCCTGTCCCGCCACGCGTGTACTGTTTCTCTCCTCTTATGAAGACGATGAGGCGGTGCTCGCCGCGGTCTTCGGAGGGGCATCCGGCTACCTGTTGAAACACATCACCGCTGAAGGATTAATGCTAGCCATTCATGCTGTGGCCCAAGGGCAGTCGATTCTCGATCCGGCCATCACTCAGCCTGTCCTGACCCGTATGCGGTTGCAGAAAGAACAGGCATTAGAGCCTCAGCGGACGACCCTCTCTGCTCAGCAACAGCGTGTCCTTGCACTCATCGCCGAGGGGAAAACGAATAAGGAAATCGGCTCATCGCTCGAACTGAGTGATAAGACTGTGAAGAACTATGTTCGGTTCATTTTTCAGAAGATGAAAGTGACCAGGCGTGGTCAGGCTGCAGCCCTGTTCATCCGCGATTCCGCATCGGTGAAACGGTCAGTTGACTACCGTAAGGATCAGTAAAGTCTTCTCACTGCCACAATCGAAAATTCCTGAAACCTCGAACTTCTCACCTCGAACCCTCACTTCCCTTGCTTGTCCCGCTGGCCTCGCGTGCTCCCACCACGGTCTGCGCATTGGCGGAGCACTCTTGGTCGTCGGAGGGAATCGTCGATGCATACGTCAGGTTATCCCTGGAAGCATGTAGTCCGCATGATAGGGCTTAGTAGGATCTAATGATCCTATAGTGCAGGGTATAGTTACCCTATATTAATAGACCTTAAATGTCACACATCATAAGAGCCATTAGGCACTTTCGGAAATGGGAATCTCTTATACGCTTAGTAGCGATGCGATGCATATGCTCACGACTGCGGATGTGATGTGGATGGCTATGGGGAGCCTGCAATTGCGCCGATTCTATCATCTCGTTTTTTTTCAGACTCATAT
>JBBRRN010000007.1:0-20064 GCA_038200685.1 Nitrospirales bacterium | reverse complement strand
GAGAGCCGGATGCGCTGAAAGGTGCAAGTCCGGTTCGGAGGGGGGCCGAGAAGCGTTCTCGCTGAGACGCTTCCGGCCTACCCTACTCGAACAGATCGAGGGACTTCCCGCACACTTCTACGCGCAGCCGGTGAACCCCCTGCCCCTCTCAGAGCGCATCGAGCACGCGGACCGCTTTGTGACCGCGACCGGTGCCGCCATCCACCACGGCGGCAATCAGGCGTTTTACGCGCCATCACGCGACATGATCCAGCTTCCGCCGTTTGAGGCGTTCAAGGACAAGGAGAGCTATTATTCAACGGTGTTGCACGAGCTGACTCACGCGACTCGCCACGAGACACGGCTCGCCCGTGACTTCGGCCGCCAGCGCTTCAGCGATGAAGGCTATGCTCGCGAGGAACTGGTTGTGCGCCGTGTCGGCGCAGTTAAAAAGAAGGAGGTAAGACAATGTCTTATGGATAGTTAGAAAAAGCCATGTGCACCCGACTTAACGGTGCCGGTGATGAACCGGCTGAAATCTCGAAAGAGGAACGCGAACGTAGCATGTCGGGAAAAGGCCGCGAAGGGCAGAAATCATCGTATGCCCGGAAGGTCAGCGCAAGGCGTGCATGGCGAAAGCTGAATTGCCTGAACCCCAGTCTCCAGGGTGTTATCCTCCACGACGGCGTAGCGATGATTGACACGCCGTACCGCATCGAAGGGAGCGGAGCAACTAGACGCTCCCGATCTAACCGACGCGGCCTGCCCTCCATCGGGGGGATCAAAGGGACGAACGGGGCGCCTTCGCACGCCGCAACTCCTTCACTGCGTAAACACGGGATCGCCTAAACGGGCGCTCTATCAAGCGTCCCGCATGGCGACAGAGCCGTCATAGTAGCCAAATGCCCGGCGTAACTGCCGGGACAGTCCTCCGAAAGAGGAACGGCTGAGGATGAAAGCAACCGGGCAACCGGAAGCGGGAATCCCACCAGCCGGGTGAAGGGCGGTAGTACTTGCGAGACTTGTCGAACAACATAGTAGGTGTGCTGATGCTACCTGATACTGTGCAAAAACGACTGGACTCGATCTGCGACCTGTCAACACGGGGCAAGCGGATCAACGGTCTCTTTCGTCTGATGGAATGCCCGGACCTTTGGGAACGGGCATACACCGAGATCGCCTCCAATCGAGGCGCGCTCACGCGTGGCGTAAACGAAAACACGCTCGACGGATTTTCCGTTGAGCGCGTGACGGACATCATCGCGCGGATCATGGAAGGGACATACCGCTTCTCCCCGGTGCGCCGGGTCTATATCCCAAAGCCCAACGGGAAGCAACGCCCGCTGGGTGTTCCTACCGCCGACGATAAGCTTGTCCAAGGCGTGGTGAAGCTGCTGCTTGAACTCATCTATGAGCCGGTATTCTCGCCGCGCTCGCACGGGTTTCGGGCTGGCCGCTCCTGCCACACCGCCCTGACGACTACTCAGGATACATGGACAGGCATGAAATGGCTGGTGGACGTTGATGTTGTCGGGTTTTTCGACAACATTGACCACGGCATCCTTCTTGATCTTCTTGCAAAGAAGATCGACGACAAGCGGTTTCTCCGTCTGGTCGAAGGAATGCTCAAGGCCGGATACATGGAGGACTGGACGTTCAACGCCACCATCAGCGGCACGCCGCAGGGTGGCGTCGTCTCGCCGATCCTCGCCAACATCTACCTTCATGAACTCGACGAGTTCTTGACCGGGATGAAAGCGCGGTGCGACCGGGGCAAACGAAGGGCAGAGAATCCGCGTTACGGCAGTCTGACCAGAAGCATTTATAAACGTCGGTGCCGGATCGACCGCCTCCTCGCTGAAGGCCGCAAGGCCGAAGTGGAAGAGGTGAAACAAAAGATCCGGGAACTTGAGACGGAACGCTCATTCATGCCCTCGAAAGACGGGTTCGACCCTAACTATCGACGGCTGCTGTTCTGCCGATACGCCGATGATTTTCTTATCGGCGTCATCGGCTCCAAGGCCGAAGCACGCGAGGTCATGCGGGAAGTGACGGAATTTCTGCGTCACCACCTGCGCCTCGACGCTTCGACCGAGAAAAGCAAGGTGAGCAAAGCGTCGGACGGCACTGTGTTTCTCGGCTACGTGGTGAAAACCATCACCGGGAACAGACGCCGGCGGACAAGGCTCGGTCGCAGAGTCACTCTTTCAAGAGACCCCGGCGACCGCATCCACCTCCGCATACCGCACGACAGGCTCGTGCGATTCAACCAACGCAAAGGCTACGGCGACCTCGGGCAACTGCAGGCGTTGCACCGGCGGCATCTGATCGACAGCAGTATGCTGGAGATCGTGCTGGCCTATAACGCCGAGATGCGCGGGTTCGCGAACTACTACCGACTGGCCTACTGCGCGAAGTACAGCCTTCGCAAGCTCTGCTATCTCTGGCAGATAAGCTTGCTGAAAACGCTGGCCTGCAAGCTGCGCCTGTCGGTCAATCAGGTAGCCAACCGACTCAGGACAGGAAAGGGACTAGCCGTCCGCTTCACCGTGGACGGAAAAGAAAGGGTCGTTGAGGTCTTCGATCTGAAGCACCTCGACCGCTTGCCCAAGCTGGGCCGCGCCGTTGACCTCTGGCCGTCCTCGCACTTTACGAAGGCACGATCAGACGTTCTCAACCGGCTCCATGCTCGGACTTGTGAATATTGTGGCGCGACCGACCAGCCGTGCGAAATCCATCACGTTCGCAAACTCGCGGACATGAAAGGGACTCCGCTATGGCAGCAGGTCGCGGCGGCACGCACGCGCAAGCGCGTCGTGCTTTGCCGTCCTTGCCACAAGGCCCTTCACGCCGGAACGCTGTCAAAATGACAGAATGCCGATATGCATGTATGGAGAGCCGGATGACTCGAAAGGGTCCCGTCCGGTTCGGTGGGCGGGAGAAGCGTGTCCTCACTTGAGGCGCGACCCTCCCGACCCAATGCCGAGCTGGGCTCCGCCTTCCTCTGCGCCGACCTGGAACTGGCTCTGGTGCCGCGGGAGGACCACGCTTCCTATATCGCCCACTGACTGACCGTCCTGAAGGATGACAAGCGCGCCATCTTCCGAGCTGCTGCCCATGCGCAGCGCGCTGCTGATTTCATCCACAGTCTTCAGCCATCCGTCAGCACGGAGGCAGCTTGAACAACACTTAACCGCCTAGTCAGCCAAGGAATAGCTCGTGCTTCGGCCGCCCGCCGCGTCTTTGACCAATATCTTTTGGTCAATCAAAGCCTGAATGTCCCGTTGGGCCGTGTCTTGAGAACACTTGGCTAACTTTGCCCACTTGGTAGAGGTGAGTTTTCCATCGAACCGGTCGAGCAATTTATTCAGAATCAGGCGTTGCCGATCGTTGATGCTTTTCTCTGCGGCATTCTCCCAAAACTTTGCTTTACGGAACACGCCGGCAAGGCTGGACTCAGTGCCGGCAATTGCACGGTCAAGACAGCCGAGAAACCATTCCATCCATTCGGTCACGTCGAGTGTACCTTTTTGCGTTTCTTTCAGTATGTCGTAATAGTCATTTCGTTCCAGACGGATTTGCGACGACATACTGTAAAAGCGCTGGGAGCTATTTTCAGACTGCGCCAGAGCCCAATCTGCAATCGCCCTTGCGAGACGACCATTGCCGTCATCAAAAGGGTGGATTGTTACGAACCACAGATGCGCCAGAGCCGACCATAAAACAGGATCCAGGTCGCTTTTCTTATTTGCCCACTTTATGAATTTGGTCATCTCAGCTTGAAGGCGTTCGGCCTTGGGAGCCTCGAAATGCACTTTCTCATGGCCGATGGGCCCCGAGACAACCTGCATTGGGCCTTTGGAATCGTCGCGCCATGCGCCGACGATAATTTTATGAAGGCCACTGCGGCCTGTCGGAAATAGAGCTGCATGCCACCCGAACAGGCGTTCTGCTGTCAGAGGCCTTTCAAAATTCTGTGTGGCATCAAGCATCATCTCCACCACACCCTCAACGTGGCGGTCTGCCGGAATGGCTCCAGCAATGTCCATACCGAGCCGGCGAGCGATAGAAGATCGCACCTGTTCCGGACTTAGAACTTCTCCTTCGATTTCACTGGATTTCAACACATCGAGGGTGAGAGTTTGCAGCACGGCCTCCTTGCGAAGGGGAAAGCCGATGGCTTCCATACGTCCGATCAGACGGCCTTGCCGATGGCGCACAGCAGCCAGTTTCGGGGCCAGTTTCTCCTGATTCCAGGTATATTTTGGCCAATCGGGCCGCTCATGGTTATAAGTCAATCTCCGCACCTCATGCGGATATTATACCCCGTATTCTCCGCCCAATTCAAGCTTAATATACGCAAATGATGCGGATATTAAAGCCGTTATTCTCCGCAAATCAGCTTTATGCCACGCCGCATAGGCTAGCTTCAGCTGGCCCGCTCTTCACCGGGCACGTCATCGCGCAAGACCTGCTATCCCCTTCTCAACATTCATCGTCCTCTGTCAGCCGCTGTTTGTATCTGGCCTTTTCTGGAGGCCATCCGCGAGGCCGTCCGGCTATTACCTGCGCGGCGCAGCGTTCCCGCCAGCTTCGCTGTCATGCCCGCCGCTTTAATCCGCTCCGGCACGCCGGCTGGGGCCTACCGCGTCACATTCTCCTTTGATCGTGTCCATTGGCTCTCCACGGTTTTGTGAGAGAGCCAATTTCACTTACAACAAAGGAGAAAAGAAAATGGCCATTCAGAAAAAACCAGCAACAATCATCCGCAGCGGCAACATCAAGGCGACGATCTGGGAGAACGAGGGACTGCAACGAGCGTTCTATTCCACGACCTTCTCCCGCCCGTACAAGGACGCAAGGGGCATCTGGAAAAACGCTCACAATTTCGGCCTATACGAGCTCGAATCGCTGATGAACGCTGCGCTCGAAGCGAAAGAATGGCTTGCGGCACATACGCCAAAAGCGTAGCCGGCGCCACGGAAAGCCTCCGGTCTCCGGGCCGGAGGCTTTTTTTATGTTCGTCGCTCACCTGTAAACAAGTATGCCGCATGCACTTTCAAGCCCTCATATATAATGCCCAAAGTCTCGTGTCCGTTAAAATCCTGAAACTTCGCTCTCGCTTCGGTGACCATTTGATCAAATGGATCATCCTCTTTGCCGCTTGTCGTGACCAGAGAGGGATTGGCCGCTGCAAACCAGCAATAGAAAATGGTCATGGCTGGCGAAGGTTTTCCTCCCAACAGGACAAAATTCTTGATCGCAAACATGATATCGAACGCGAGCTGTTGACCGGGAAACTTTTCTCATTTCTGATCGTGATCCTTGTCTGCATGCTTCAAGAAATTTTGTCGTTTCCTGAATAGGGTCATAGCCTCTTTCAAGTGTTCAGGCTTGATAAATATTTTCAGTTCCTCCCGGAAAGATAGCCTGACTTTCTGCGGATCTCCCAGTCTTTCAAGTTCCGCTTCGTAAATCTTATCCTTCTGTTTCTCGCATAAATCGTCCGTTATCTCGCGCGAAGCCGATACAAGCGTGAGGCACGACAGGTGATCCTGTTTCAAAGAACAGCTTTATGGCTGTCTCCAGCTGCTGCGTTTCTGCAGCTTCCATTTTGTAATCATGGTTTCCTGCTCCGTCACACTCCCCGCTCTATAGACCTCCCACCACTGAAATCCGAATCGCACCTGTCTACACGCCTATTTGCATCCTACAAGTCCCAGGCTTTGGGATTACGATCTCCATGGCACCTACCTGCCTTGGCACGGTTTCACGCGCGCGTCCGGCGGGCTCTAAAGCCCTGTGGGTCCCGCACAGGCCACGCCAGCGAGCTGTCACGGTTGGTCCTGTGCAATCCGGCCTCTCCGGCACGCCCACCGGCCCCCCGCTCCATCCTCCTTTTTCCCTCCGAGTTGAGTTTGCTCTCCCCCGCTTGTGAGAGAGGCAAACATCAACTTCGAAAAAGGAGGACAACATGAAAACCTGCACCGCCAACGACAACAATCAGCACGATCAATCGCCCAGCCAGAATATCTACAGCCTGCCACGCTTCCGGGTATCACTGGTCCGTGAAAATCGTGCTGCAGCGCCATCACTGCCTATCTCAACTTCCGTGACGGCCGCCGCGCTTCTTGCTCCCTGCTTCAAGGGCATCGACCGTGAACAATTCGTGATCTGCGGGCTCGATGCCAAACACCGCATCATCGGGCTCAACATCGTTTCGGTCGGCTCGCTCACCTTGTCGATCGTCCATCCCCGGGAAGTCTTCAAGCCCCTCATTCTCATGAACGCCTGTGCTGCCCTGTGTGCACACAATCACCCTTCCGGGGACCCCGATCCCAGCTCCGAAGATCGCGTCTTAACCGCCCGGCTTCGGCAGGCAGGCGAGCTCCTCGGGATCACCCTGCTCGATCACATCATCCTCGGTGAGGACCGCACCTACAGCTTCGCTGATCATTCCTGGCCCTGCGCCTAACGCAGCGCAGCACTTCTGCTGCGCATCTCGCAAGCCCATCACATATGTATTTGACAACATATGTCTTAAATGCCATACTTGGGAGGTGAAGAAGTGGGACGTTGAGACAGGTGACGAATTTGAGCCGGAGTTCGATGCACTGCGCGAAGACGTGCAAGACGAAATACTGGCCCACACGCGCCTGCTCCAGGAATATGGTCCCCAGCTAGGCCGTCCCCGTGTGGATACGCTCAACGGGTCGCGACACGCAAACATGAAGGAACTGCGCTTTAACGCCGCCGATGGCGTCTGGCGCGTAGCCTTTGCGTTTGATACCCGCCGGCACGCAATCCTGCTTGTCGCCGGGGATAAATCCAGGGGGAGCAAAAAACGCTTCTATGATGAACTAATCCGCAAGGCCGACAAGCGCTTTGACGCACATCTCGGGCACTTGAAAAAGGAAAGGAAATAGCTATGGCTACCAATGTACGCGACACCATGAAGGGTTTGAGTCCCGCCCGGCGCAAGAAGATCGAGGCGCGCGCCACCGCGCTGATCGCTGAGGAAATGTCCCTGCGGGATCTGCGGCAGGCCTTGACCCTCACGCAGGAACGTATGGCCGAAACCCTTGGCATTGGCCAGGACGGCGTGTCGCGTCTCGAAAAACGCAGCGATTTGCTCCTGTCCACTCTGCGGACCTACATCGAAGCCATGGGCGGTCAGCTCTCACTGATCGCCGAATTCCCGGACCGCGAGCCCGTGACCCTCTCTGGGCTGGCCACCATGGAAACGGCTCCCTATCCTCCCACGCGCCCGCGCCGCCGCAAGCGCACGCGGGAACACGCCATCCAATCATAACGACCGCTTGCCATCCTTTCCGGACCTCTGCTGTGTGTATTATGTTTTGTGACGCCATCCGCTGAGCCGGACGACATCATCACCGCCGGGCCGCGTCAATCACGCCAGCACTCTGTTATTCCTCTACTCATCGCCCTCCGGCATGCCTGCCACGGCCTTCCCTCTGACATAGCGGCGCGATGCCCGCTTCAACCGCTCCCATGCTTTCTGCTGTAGCCATTGAGCGCCCTTCCGCCTGCGGGCTGTTTCCCTGCGCGAGGCATCACCCCCGCCAGCCCAGAACAGCCGTCATGTGCGCTGCTGGTCTCGCACCGGGACGCCCGTCGGCTGCCGGGCTCGTCCCCCCCTGAAAAATGCCGCTCGGCTCTCTTGTGCGGTGAGAGAGCCAACCAACATTTTTCACAGGGGGAAACAACATGGCTACACCTCACTCAAAACCAGCAACCGCGTTCAGATCCGGCAGCGTCAACGCCGCCATCTGGGAGAACACCGGAGAGACAGGGCCGTTCTTCTCCGTCACCTTTTCACGGCCCTACAAGGACGTGGAGGGCCACTGGAAGACCTCATCGTCCTACGGCTTGAACGATCTCGATTCTCTGTCCTCGCTCGCTGAATTGGCGAAGGACTGGGTCCGTCGCCATTCACGGCCATAACCTTCAACCGGAAGCCTCTGACGCTCATCGTCGGGGGCTTCTATCAACACAGGAGTTACGACAATGCACACCTCTTAATACTTCGCGACAATCCTCACTACCCTTCTCGGCACTGATACGGCCGTCCGCCTCACCGTTTCTGGCTTCATGCCCCTGTCCGTTGAAGACATCGGGCAATCCGGTGACGGCAACCGGCTGATTTCCATCTGCCATTACGGCGAGCAGAACGGCGACCTGATGCGCGACCCTGACATGGTCTTTGAAATCCATGCATGGGCTGACGCGCCCGCCGCTGAACCGCTTTCCTTCCGCAATGACTACATGGGATTACTGCAGGAGGTGTACCGTTATAACGATTCAGGCAAGAAAACCCACGTCAATACGCGGTTGATGCAGGAGCTCACATCCTTCGCCAGGACATGGTTCCACAACCTCAAGGATCAGGGTTTCCTCGACGATACGGTCACACATGAAAAGCTCTCATGAGCCTTTCCTTCGCGATGACGTTTCATTCCCGGCCGCCGCCGCGGGCTGAAGGTGCATGCTTCTTTTGGTCCCTTTCCCCGGTGTAGCGAATCGACGGATTTTCATTTGCACAGGCGGAAAGATAAGGAGTTTAAGTACTCAGAGGAAGAAGCTCGCTTCGCCATTTCTTATACTGAAGGCTTGAAGCAGGCCTGTATTCGGGTCGGAGTGATTGCTAATCACAACAAGTTTGACCTTGAAGAATTCAAGATCTTGCAGAAACAGGCGCGGAAAGAGGAGATCCTGTTGCTACCGGGCCTGGAACTGTCGGTGAAGGATGGTTCCAACGGATACACGTTGTGGTGGCCTTCAGTGATGGATGGGTACGCAATCAAGAGAACAAAAACAGGCCGGGTTTCCTTCAATTACCTATCTACGGTTCTATCAGAAATGCACTGTCACCAACAGCGTATCCGAATAGCTACCGGGCGGGATGCGGTCTGTCGAACCCTGAACTGACCCATAGACCGTGTGCGTCTGCGGTCGACTGGTCCCGGTTCCCGGGAAACTCGTTCCCTGGGGATAGCTATTGGAAAAATTCTGGTCTCCCCATTCTTGGGTACGGCCGGCATCTTTATAGAGCGCATAGGGAAGGAGCCGGTGCAGATCTGGCCCTGCCATCTGGCGGAGATGGCTTCCCGGACCATAGTGGGATCCCGCGTTTACGGAAACATGATAATTGATCCCACGCTCACACACAATTCCGATCGAGCCGTTTGCCGCCACAGACCCATGTTCATATGACCACACGCCGAACTCGAGACCCGTCGCGGATATGGCACAAGTTGGCACCACAGTGATATGCACAGGAAAGAGAGCAGTGGCGGTCGCCGCACTGAGGTCTTTAAGGCAGGCGAGCACTACTACGCCAATGAAGGCCGACACGACAGCGAGCAGTTTGACCATGCGCATTTCTCCTCTCGTTCATAACCGGCCGCTCAAAAGAGAGCCGGAGACCGTATGCGCAAACGGTATCGTGCCTGCACCATTTCGGCTAGCAAAACAGTAAATGTCGCATAGGGGATTGGCTGATGAAGGGAAGAGGGAAGATCAGCTATGGCGATGAAGACGAGCAGTGCGAGGATGCCACGTCTGCTGTGGAGGTCACCGGAGGCTGATCGAGATCTTTACTAGAGAAGATCATGCTGACGGATATCGTGGACACTCGGGCACATGCGTGCTCGGGAAGCTTGACGGGGAATGTCCTCTGCATACCCGGCAGCACGTACCAGCCGGTGGCGTCAACGGAGAACACCTCGGCGCCGGAGGCGTCACGCCCTGTCACGTGCATGGTCTTAACATACCCATGGCGCGAACTGGGATTCTTCACCTGCAGATGCGCGATATGCCGGTCCAGCGACGTCTGGACGATTTCAAGCGCGGGCTTCCCCTTCGCGGGGATGATGAATACCGGGACGCCCAGTCGCATGACCATCTTCAACGTCGCCTCTCCCGGCTTGGAGATGGGTAATTCTGTCATATATACACGATACATTCGCTCCTGATTTGTAGCCGGTGGTCCTTGATAGCCAAGCCTGATCAGTTGTTCCGCTCCGGCTTTGATCGTAACAATCTTTGGAAACATCACCAGTGCCTTGCTCGGCACATAGAGGTCCTGGCCCGCTTGATCCTGAGACCATTCCATGGCCTCGAACTGCAGCGTGACTGGCTCCTCGCTCTCATTGCGGAGCGTGAGCGTCTGGGTCTTTTGGTCGTCCTCAAAATACACCTTGATCGGAATCACCTTAAAGGTCCCAGCCTCTGCGGACGAAAGCACCACCATGAAGAGCGAGACACTAATTAGAAGTTGAGAGAGCGCACGTTGAACACTCATCATCCTCATCCTCATTCAAGCAAAAAGCGCCGGTCCCAGAATCGTGCGGCCCCAGGACCGGCTAGCCGACCCCTCAGAAGAGGACCGATACCACCACCGTATCGCTATAACTTCCTGGAGCGGATGAGCCACCGGGAGAAGTTTTCCCAAACACGGTCAGGGCTTGAGCCACACCAGATCCAGTCCCCCCCACGCAGGTGCCATTGGGGTATGTTTGTGCACCGACGCCGCCAGGACAGTTGTCTCCCCACTCAGTTGACAGTGCACTATCCAGATAGAGTCCGTACGAGATGAAGTTCGTCGAATTTGCCATTCGGCGGCTGGAACCAGCACCACCAGCATAATTGTTTCCTGCACCGAGGCTCACGAGATAGGTTGTGCCCAACGCGCAGTTGACGCTGAGACTCCCGTTGCTCGTGATCGCCGCCCCGAGATAGTTTCCAAAGTTCACTCCGGTGGCGCTGACGGTACACGTTGTTGGGACAGTGGCCGACACGGTGAGATTGGTGGTGACCGTGGCAGCGTCAAGCACCGCTGTGGTGCCTCCAACCAGGGCCAGCGCCCCTCCGAGTACAATAGCTATCATACGTTTCATCTGATGTCTCCTTGGTTGATGTGAATTGCCTGCCGACTCTTTTTTGAGAACTCCGCTCTCTAACGACTCGTCCGCCATGGCCCATCGGCCAGGCACGCTGCTCCTCCACCTCCTTCCATCACCATTCGACTGTTACAGTAATGTTGTCGGTATACGTCCCCACGGGCACCTTCTGGCCGCCCGGCATCTGTCCATAGATGGTCAGGTTGCTCACTCCGGCGGGGACTTGCTGGATCACGGTATTGGCGCTTCCATCGCCCCAGATGCGGAGGGAGGTTGGGTCGAGATACAGGTTGTACCGAAGCTGCCCCCCAGGGTTCGGTGACCACAACTGTCGAGTATTGAAGGTCCCCTGCGAGTGGAGCCCGGCGTTCAATCGAATGATGGCTGGCTGGGGACAGGTCAGCCGGAGAAATCCGGTGCCGGTCACCGTCTGAGAACCCGTGGAATCGTATTGCCCGAAGTACACTCCTGTCGCCACCACCTCGCAGGCCCATCCCTCGGTGTCGGTCATCAGGATACCGATCAGTATCAGAGGCAGCCATTTAGCGTACCTCACAGATCACCGTGCCGAGATCCACCTGGGTGGCTTCATTAACCGCGATGCTGATCATGCAGACGCCGACGTGTCCCCGCCAATCGACTTTGCAAGGTTCGACGGTCAGTACACATTTCATGCGTTCTTTACGCTATGCAAAATGAGTCGTTGCATTGAGCGCGAAGCTACACAGACTGTGGTGGTTGATGTAAAGCTAGACGCAAGCGCGACTTTGATGAAAGTAAATTCACCTCAAACAGGCATGGCGCATGTACTCGTGACGCCGAAAGATGCGAATAAGACGCCGCTCGGTCCAGGCCGTGCTGATATTCTGCATTTCTCTGTCAGGGGGAAGGGCAAGGTACAGGCCGTGCGGGACTTGGACGGCAAAGGCACCTATGATGTGCTCGTTAACTATGACGCCAACTTCGGTCGTGCAGCGCTACAGGTCTTTCAGTTCGGCCGCCCCAACGACATAATCGAGGTGAAACTACCATAGCGGGAACTATGTTCAACAAGCAGCCAGGACTTATGCCAGCATGGGACAAATCAGATGTGTTAGTTAATCCGCTCTGCCACTCTGTTGGTCCTTATCTTAAGAGACGAAGGTGTTGTGGTTGTGATGACGGCAGGGAGTCGGAAAATGATGGATTAAAAGAGGAGAACCAACATTTAGTGATTCAGATTCCGTACCGCATGGCAATGACCATGATTTGCCAGGCGACCGCCGGCACTAAATGAACAGGAGGATATTTAGTACCGCACTCGAAAGGTCGGGGAGTCCTGTGGCCTGGTTTTTTGCCGATCATAGAGGCGAGTGGTGGAGACATTGGCATGCCCCAGCCACTCCTGCACTTTGGCGATATCCGCTTCATGGGAGAGGGCATTGGTAGCGGCCGTCGCCCGCATCGAATGGACGCATAGCCCGTGGACTTCGATGTTCAAGCCCGTTCCCTGCCCGTATTTCCGCACAATGTTGCGATAGATTGAATTGGGGTTGAGTGCCCGCGCCAGTGTACCCGTCCGGTTATTCCTGACCGGCCGAAAGAGCGGACCGCCCCAATCATCGCCATGCCCTGCTAGAATAAGAAACTGTTCAATCAACCGCTGCGCCAATGGATGCAGAGGCACATATCGAATCTTGTCGCCCTTTCCCTTTACCTTGAAATGCGTCACCCCTTCACGGTTCTGGATGTCTTTCACCCGGAGCCCACAGAGTTCTCCCCGTCGCAGTCCGTGATAAAGCAGCGTCGCTAGAATAGCCCGTCGCGCACGCCCTTGAGGGTATCTTCGGATGGTGCTTCAAGCAGACGCCGCGCCTGCGCGTCGGAGAGCGCAGGGGTACTGCCTTCATTGCCATTGGCCAGCGGACGCTTCACGCCATCAACGGGATTACCAGCCACGGCGTTGCGCTCACACAGATAATCGAACAAGGAAGACAGGGCTGACAGTTTCCGGCGAATGGTCGGCGCGGACAGTTCCCGCGCCTCAAGCTGCGCACGCCATGCAATCACGTGCGCTCTGTTGATGGTTCTCAGCTCCGCCGGTGACTTCAAACCCATCAGGACCGAAAACTCACTCACATCGTTCTTGTAAGCCCGGCGGGTCTTCTCATTGGTGATGTTCGCAAGCCACTCAACCTCCGGCGGAACGGCAGAGAGCTTCTGAAAATGTTCTGCGGTCAGGACCGCTTTCTTACCGTAACCAGATCCTTCATCATCCACCCCGTCTAAACATGATAATGGTTTTTAACATGCCTTAAATAACACATAATAAAGCCCCTGTGAATTCATTAATATCGCAACCCACGATATTTTAAGATCACCAATGGGGGAACGACAGGCCAGATTTTCTATATTGCTAATGCTTCAACCACTTCAGCACCAAACCACAAACGCACGGTTTGCATGGCTGTGTCCGACAGTTTCTGTGTAAACAGCAGCGCCAAGCGCGTCTTTGGACGTGAGCAAGCGACATAAAAGAGATTGCGATTCCGCTCGAAGGCCTCCTGCTTATTGGTCGGAATTCTTCCGGCATTCTGGGCGAGCTCAAGCATGTCGCTGAAATTGTAACGGTTCCAGCCCCGCCCTATCACAACGATCACGTTTTCGAACTCGGCACCCTTGACACCATGCTTCGTCTCGAACGGCGAATGCCCGTCGTGGTAATGGGTCAAGGCTACGATTTCCTGATATGACACTGCTCGGAGTTTTTCCAGCTCGGTCAACACGGATGGCATTTCCTCCCCCGAGGCTCTATCGAAGCGCTCTAGCTCCCGTTCACGCTGCTCCATCGAATCAGGAAGCTGCGGTCGTCTTGTCTCGTGCAAATGCGCGATCACGTCACCGACGGTGCCATCGGCTCTGAGGCTGATCAGCCGGTCCATCGCAGCCGACCATTTCGCTTTGTCAACTTGATTTCTTATCGCGGGGTGTCCGCCACCTAGCCCTTTAAACATCTCGCCATAGTGTTTCTCGGTGAAGGCCTTACAAGCGGGTTCGAGTTTACTGACGAAGAAAGCAAGATGATCGTGCTCCAACTTCGTGAACGCATCATTAAAGCGAAAGATTCCAGGCAGGCTACTGTACCCCTGTTCGCTTGCTAGGACGCGGTGGGTCAACATGAGAATCTTGGTCTTTGCCGATGACAGATCCCAACCTCTCTCCGTGAGGCGATTCTTTGCTGATGTAAGGACCGCGTGGGAAACATCGGAAGGCAGGTCGCCGCCCCAATGCTGGCCAGCCTGGCGCGTGCCGCGCCAATTGTTAGTGTGAAGAACCTCGACGGTTCCGGCCGCCTCAGGGTCTACAACGAATTGCGGCAGTTGGGGCCGCATACGGTTCAGACAGTTCACGATAGTTGACACAGACCTGAAGTTAGCTTCCTTGCCAATTACAGTTAAAGCGGGGTGTTCGATCTTTCCACACCCGTCGCCGTAGATTTTCTGCCAGTGATCTCCGAAGAAGCCGAACTGTGGCGAGCCGGGCTGTCCGAGAAAGTGAGCCTTTATCGAATTGATCCAGCCAGCGTTAGTGTCCTGATACTCGTCAATAAGTATTACCGGATACTTGTCAGAAATGATCCGCCTAAATTTCACATTCTCCATGAGCCCGATCGTCAGCAGCAACACGTCGTCATGGTGAATCGAAATCCGACCCTCCTTAATGCCCCGATAACCCAGCGTATATTCGACAATACGATCGCCTAGCCCACCGGCCTCCTCAATTCGCTCCGGCCAATGCTCCATACCCGGCAGCCGATCTCTGATCTGCTTTTGAAATCCGTTGATCAATGACCAGCAGAAAGCATGGATCGTGTCGCAGAAGATTAACGGGCTTCTGTCGGTGCGAGCCTCAATCTCGTCCTTGGCGACGTTCGCGAAGGTGATGCACGCAATCTTCTGGTGACGTTTCGGGAGCTTGACCTTGTCGCGTTTAATTAGAAACTGTAGCGCCTTCACTAGGGAATAGGTTTTCCCTGCGCCGGCGCCCGCTTCCAACAGAAAGCTCTCACCATGGTCAAGGCTGGCGAACACCGCTGCAAGAGCCCGTTCACTGGCCTCTTCGGCTGGGTTCAACGGCGTCGTGACATCAGTCAATAGCGCCTCCCTCCGCCGATGCCGGCGTAGCGATCGCTTCTGCGATCAGATCCAATCTGGAATCACGAATCGGCATATCACCCTCGGCCAGCCATTTTACGCCGTCGAGTATGTAGCCTGGCGTTGCCCAGCCAGTTTCGTCGATCGCATATTTCAGAGCGAACTCGGATTTCTTAATCTTCGCCGCAAGTTCCCGCGCGCTCAGCTCTCTCTCGTTCGGAGTACTTCCCACAATTGCAAATAACGCCTGATTGGCCAGCATGAATGCATCTTCCAAGGTCCGACCACAGGGACCGCTGTCTACTTCAGGCCGCTGGAAGGCAATACGCTTCCTGTTCTTCAACTTTTCCGCGTCAGTCTTGGCCAAAAGACCGGCAAGGGAGCAATCACCACCCTCGAACCATGCCTTCAAACAGGCGTTACTCGTTGCCGTGCCTTGATGCACCGCGCAAGCAGTGCCGCCTGCGGCAGCAACGGAATCGAGGTCGGTAATGATGAGACATCGAAGTTCCAGAAACTCTAGCAGTTCGAAGAATATGTGCGCGTATGCGCCGCCCACTTCCATGACCGTCATATACTGGCTGGACAGTTTCGGTGTGTCAGGCTCCGCCTGCTCAAATTTTTTGATGATGACGGGTAGCAGCAGACGCTCACTGGTGCCTTCTACCAATGCTGCTTTGTCGGCAAAGAAAAGATCGCATCGCGTCAAGATCAAGTATTGATGGAGAAAGCTCTTATGCTCCTGTGGCGTTTCACGCAGCCCTTCACGAAGGTCCTTGATTTTTGTTTGCCGAACCCCAATCACCTCATCCGCAGATGTTGCAAGGAAGTATCGGATTGCCTCGAAGCCAGCTTCGTTAGCAATATGCGACGAATGCGTCGAGACGACGAACTGCACTGGCCACGGTGCTTCGCCAGCCTGTTCGGCATTGAGCTGGTCAGCGAGCTTGGAAAGTTGGCGAATAAAAACCTCCTGCATCTGGGGATGCAGGTGAGCCTCCGGTTCCTCAATGAAGATGAGATGCAAGCCAGGCGCGTTCGCCTCGGCGCGGAACACTTTGTAGAACCTGACAAGCTGAAGAAGGATGAAGATCAGATTGCGTACACCCAGCCCGTTGTACGACTCAGGAAGATGCACACCGCTGTAACCCGCATATCTGACTTTCGTATGGTTCGTGAGGAGTTTCTTAACGTCGAGCGTTGTCTCCGTTTCGAGTTCTGACCCGCCAAGGCCTGGATAGCCGAATGTCTTCAGTGTCGGAATCAAAGTTTTCAACTTGACGTTGAAATCCTCATAAATCTTTTGCTGGATTCCCTGCACCGCTTCCGTCAAGGCGTCGGCAATCACCCGATCGTCCGCACTTGCCGTCGGTGACATGGCGGTAGTGAAGAGCCCTTCGAGAATCTTCGCAAGAACGTCCGTTTCTCTCGACGTAGTATCATCCAGACCCCGCTGGGCATTAACAAAGTTTACTGCCAGAAGGGGGCGCAGGGCGCCCTGCGACATCTGCTTCCTGTTATTAGGATCGTTCGGATCCTGGGCCCAAACCTTTGCGGTGAATAGGGACGGAATCCGTTCCCGCAGGATACGGAAGAAACCCAGTCGTGTCTCGGCAGTCAACTCATCAACGAGCTGGCCCTCGAAAAGAGCGTCGATAGCACCGTCGCCCAGCTCATATCGGATAACGACAAGTGCTTCGTCGCAGGCGAGGTCGAGATCAATGACGAAATCGCTCAGCGGACCGAGCTCGGGCTGCGCAGGATCATAGCGAAAGAATATCTTCAGTTCGATACTTGGGATCAATGCTCGTACTTCATCGTCTGCAAGACCATTCCTTTTGGCACTCAACGCGGCACAAAAACCGTCATAGGATGCGCTTGAAAAATCTTCAATCTGAAACGTGGGATTGGATTCGATCAGGAAACGCCGCATTACTTCAGAAAGCGAGGTCTTTCCACTGTTATTGCGACCCACCACAACGGTCGTTTGATCCTCTAAAACCAATTCCACATTGGCAAGAAGCCTGAAATTTCTAATCTGTACTCTATGTACGCGCACAGCTCTCCAATCACACCGCTCGGTTTACAAAGCACGTCTTTGCCACATCACACCACTCACACATGAACCACATCGGCAAATGTCTTTACTTTAATTTTTTTGGCCCGTTCTCCCATCGAGGCTGCATCATACTGAAACTGCAACCGCATCCAGCTCTCCGGCGTACTGCCGAAGGCCTTCGCCAGGCGGATAGCCATGTCCCAGGACAGGTCTGCATTACTCATTCACCAGATGGCTCAACGCCGATCGCGACACACCCAGCACCTTCGCCCCTTCGGTCACGTTCAACCCGTGCGGCTCCAGACAGTCCACCCGCACCGAAAAGCCCGGATGGGGCGGGTTCTTCATTTTCATAGATTTACCCGTTTTGCTCATGCGTGAACTGCTTCTTCAAACCTTTTCACCTTGAGCTTTCCCGACTTCTTACGCGCTTGCCACAGGTCAAACTGCATCTGCATCCTCAACCATGTGTCAGCAGTTCCCCATCCTGCTTTTTCAAGCCGGATAGCCATGTCCGGCGAAACCCCCGACTTGCAGTTAATAAGCTCAGACAGAGCCTTTCGGCTGACGCCGAGGCCGTCAGCAGCATCCGTCACCGTCAACTGTGACGCTTCAATACAATCGTGCTTGATCACCTCGCCTGGATGTGAAGGATCGTGCATCATGTTTGTTCTCCTTTAATGGTAATCCAAATAATCAACGTCAACAGCATTACCGTCCACAAACCGAAAGATAATTCTGTTGTTTCCGGTGACCGTCACCGAATAGAAACCTCGATACTCACCCTTCAATTGGTGAAACCGATACCCCGGCAGGTTTAACGCCTGTGGCTTTTCAGCCGCCTCTAGGTAGGAAAGGATACGCCTGATCTTCACCACCTCGTCAGCCGGGAGAAACCGTGTTTCCCCGTCCTCATAGAGCTTCCGTAACCCTTTGTGCCGAAAATTTTCTATCACCCCATATTGTAACCTGCAACGTAACAACGGGCAAGCGCTTTTCTAACGGCATCCACCTACCGCCTAGAGGAAAGCTCCGTTAGGCCTCATTGCCCCCTGTCTCTCTGACATGGCGGCACGCTGTCCGCTTCAACCGTTTCCCGATTTTCTGTTGTAGCCATAACCGCCTTCCCGCCTGCGGGCTTTTTCCCTTCGCGAGGCATCGCCCACGCCAGCCTCGAACCGCTGTCATGTGCGCTGCTGATCCCGCGCCGGGACGCCCTTCGGCGTCTGGGCTCCTCCCCCTTCCAAATGTCGCTTGGCTCTCTTGTGCAGTGAGAGAGCCAACCAACATTTTTCACAGGGGGAACAACATGGCTACACCACACTCAAAACCAGCAACCGCTTTCAGGTCCGGCAACGTCAACGTCGCCGTCTGGGAGAACACCGGAGAAACAGGACCGTTCTTCTCCATCACCTTTTCACGCCCCTACAAGGACGCGCAGGGCAACTGGAAGACCTCATCTTCCTACGGCCTGAACGACCTCGATTCTTTGTCCTCGCTCGCTGAAATGGCCAAGGACTGGGTGCGTGGACATTCACGGCCCTAACCATCAACCGGAAGCCTCTGGCGCTCATCGCCGGGGCTTCCTCAATCACAAGGAGTTACTACAATGAAAACCTCTCAACACCTCGCTTCAGTGCTTACTCAACTTCTTGGCAACGAGACCGCTGTCCGCCTCACCGTGAACGGCTACATACCCTTGTCGATCGAGGCTATCGGCACATCAGCCGATGGCAACCGCCTCATTTCCCTCTGCCACTATGGCGAGCAGAACGGCGATCTTATGCGTGACCCGGAAATGGTCTTTGAAGTTCATACCGCAACCGCGGCCGCCGAACCGCTGTCGTTCCAGAACGACTATATGGGCTTGTTTCAGGAAGTATACCGCTATGACGAGTCAGGCAAGAAAACCCACGTCAATACACGCCTGAAGGCCGAGCTTAAGTCCTTTGCCAGGACATGGTTCACCAATCTCAAGGATCAGGGTTTCCTCGGCGATACCGCCACACGTGAACGGCTCTCATGAGCCTTTTATTCACGATGACGCTTCATCCCCGGTCGCCGCCGAGGCTGATGGTGCACGCTTCTTTTAGTACCTTTCCCCGGTTTAGCGACTTCGTCTTTTCGCTTACCGTAACACGAGCTTGAACTCACGGGTGGCACTGACCCGCTGTCCCGCGGCGAGCGCCGCCTCGAGGCGCGTGAAGGCTCGTGGCAATCGAGGCGCGCGGCGCGTGCTGAGATAGAGTACGTGGGGACGAGATTTTACCGTCACACTCAAGTGCCATTCTTTGTTTCTGTTGCGCCATATGGTCATCTCTTGGAGCCCGGCGATCTTCACCAAATGTCGGAGCACCGCTTCCTGCATGCACAACAGGGTCGGCCTGGATGACCTGTCACCGGTTTTCTTCTTCATCGCCTCACGTCAATTGTCCCATGACTCTTCCGACCGAGTGCGCGTGCCGGCCTGGCCTCACGGCGTGAGGGACCACCCGGGTACGCTGCCTTGTCCCCTCCCTCGCGAGTGTACCGTCTGATACCCCCGGGGCGAAAGGGGGAGGGAGCAGGTGGAGATGTGGTGTTCGGCCGTAGTCACGTCACTTTCGTGCATGTTGATCATGGTCGTCTGGATGTCGGCGTGGCCCAGCATGGACTGGACCTGTTATCAAACGCACACATAGCATACGGACCAGGTTGTAGGCTCTTATGTGTTTGCATATAGAATAAAATTGATATAATATTGCACATGCAATACGGAGGTGAATATGGCCAGTGTGAAAAAACTGCACCCCTCAGTACAGGATGAGGCGCTGGTGTCCAAAGCCTTACTGAATGCCGCCAGACGCCTGGATATGACGAATATCGAGCTGGCCCAGATTGTGGGGATCTCCGAATCCAAGCTCTCGCGCATGGACAGGCAGGAGACCTTCGTGTCACGGTCTGGGAAGGAGTTCGATCTTGCCTTACTCTT